>NZ_JDST02000031.1:0-104375 GCF_000584975.1 Candidatus Accumulibacter cognatus
AGGCAGCTCCCGGAAGGTGGCACGAATCCGTTCAATTAGGACGCTCGTCGTCAAGAGCGGCCATTCACTCGTCACTCCAGCAACCAACGGGGCTCTCCAGTCAAATCCAAAAGACCTTTCATATCATGACGGGCTTAAATTTGGAATTGCTGACTGTGTGCGCTGAAGTGTTCAGCGAGGTGCCGGGCGGTTATAATTGACGCCTGCTTGGCCATGCCAGGAGTTCTGGCGGCAGGTGCCGCAAGGCACTGTTTGCCGGCAGACTGGTGAGGAGCTGCAGCGCAGTTCCATCGATGCTGAAAAGGCCTGCCCCTAGCCGGGTTATTTCCCCGTGTTCGTTGATGTTCGTGGAGTGCCATGCGGATCCTGCTCTGTAACGATGACGGTTATTTTGCTCCGGGGATCGAGCATCTGGCGCACGTTCTGGCGGATGTCGCTGAAATTACCGTCGTCGCTCCCGAGCGCGACCGCAGCGGGGCGAGCAATTCGCTGACGCTTGATCGACCCCTGTCGCTCAAACGCGCTGCCAATGGCTTCTATCACGTGAACGGCACTCCCACCGACTGTGTTCACCTTGCGGTTACCGGCATGCTCGACGGGCTTCCGGACATGGTGGTGTCGGGAATCAACATGGGCGCCAACATGGGCGACGACACCATATATTCTGGTACCGTCGCAGCAGCGACCGAGGGTTTTCTGCTGGGCATTCCGTCCCTGGCAATTTCGCTGTGCGGAACACCCGGCGAGTATTTCGCGAGTGCGGCGCGGGTCGCCCGCGAACTGGTCGAAATGCTGCGGCGACAGGCGCTGAGAGAGCCGGTCTTGCTCAACGTCAATGTTCCCGATATACCCTACGCACAACTGCGCGGCACCGTTGTCACCCGCCTCGGCAAGCGCCACAAGGCCGAACCGGTGGTGCGCACGCTGTCGCCGCGCAACGAAACCGTGTTCTGGGTCGGTGCCGCTGGTGCCGCGGCGGATGCCGGCGAGGGCACCGATTTTCACGCGGTGCGCAACCATCTGGTGTCGGTGACGCCGCTGCAGGTCGATCTGACCCACAACGCGCAGTTGCCACTGCTGCGTGGGTGGCTGGCACGATGAACAAGCCAGGGACTCATACCGGTTTTGGCATGACCTCGCAGCGCACGCGCACGCGCATGATCGAGCGTCTCCGCGAACAGGGAATTGTTGACGAAGAGGTGCTGGCGGCGATCGCCGCCGTGCCACGGCATGTTTTTGTCGAAGAAGCGCTGGCCTCAAGGGCTTATGAGGACACGGCATTGCCGCTGGGCTACTCGCAGACGATCTCGCAACCCTATGTGGTGGCGCGGATGATCGAAGCGTTGCGCGCCGGTCGCGAACTTGGCAGGACGCTGGAGGTCGGCGCTGGCTGCGGCTACCAGGCCGCGGTGCTCGCGCAACTGACCAAGGAGGTCTATGCGGTCGAGCGGATCGCGCCGCTGCTCGACAGGGCCAGGCTCAATCTACGCGCGATCAAGGAACTCAAGGTGCGCTTGAAGCACGCCGACGGGCAACTCGGCCTGCCCGAGGCCGCCCCTTTTGATTCGATCATCGTCGCGGCCGCCGCGGCCAGGGTGCCGCGCGCACTGTTGCAGCAACTCGCCCCTCAAGGCAGGCTGATTCTGCCCTTGGGTGCGGCGACACAGCAACTGGCCCTGATCGAATTCAGACCGGAGGGTTTTGTCGAAACCCGCCTGGATGCCGTGCGTTTCGTCCCGTTGCTATCAGGAGTCGAATGAAGGATCAAGGGATTTTCCGTTGTCACGCTGCTGCTCTGGCCTTGCTGCTCGTTCTCGCTGGTTGTGCCAGCATCACGCCAGCGCCGCTGGATGAACGCAGTACCGCCGCCAAGCCACAGGTGGCCATTGCCAGCAAGGACATGTACCTCGTCAAGAAGGGGGACACGCTGTATTCCATCGCGCTCGATCATGGGTTGGACTACAGGGATCTGGTAACGTGGAATGCAATCGAGAATCCGAATCGCATCCTGATCGGACAAGCGTTACGGGTCAGGGCGCCAGGTTCTGCCGTGGCGGGCGAAACGGCCGTGGTGCGGCCGATTGGTACCGTCGCAGTGGTCGAGCAGCGCCCGCTTGGTGCGGGTGCTGCTGCGGTCTCTGCGGCTGGCGACGCCGTCGTTCTCAAGCGAGAACCGAAGGCGGGCAAGGAAGCTTACTCGGAGCAGGCGCTGGCGCGGGCGCAAGCGCAGCCGAAACCGGCCGAGCCGGCCGTGGCCATGGCTACCGTGACCAAGGCCGAAGCCAAACCGGAAGCTCAAGGTGAGGCCAGGCCCGGCGATACGGTTGCCGGCGGCGAGGAAATCACCTGGACATGGCCGGCCAGCGGCAAGCTGATCGGCACTTTCAGCGAGGGCGGCAACAAGGGGATCGATATCAACGGCAAGGCCGGGGATGCCGTGCTCGCTGCCGGTGGCGGCAAGGTCGTGTATAGCGGTACCGGGTTGCGCGGTTACGGCAAGCTGGTGATCGTCAAGCACAACAACACCTACCTGACCGCTTACGCGCATAACCAGAGTGTGCTGGTGAAGGAAGGCCAGAGTGTCAGCAAGGGACAGAAGATCGCCGAAATGGGCAATACCGACGCCGATCAGGTCAAGCTGCACTTTGAAATCCGGCGCCAGGGCAAGCCGGTCGACCCGCTCAAACACTTGCCGCAGCGTTGACCATGTCCGGCGCTTTCGATTCTGATGCTGATTCCTTCGGCGACGATCTGGAGCAGCCGGATTTCTTTTTGGAGGAACCGGTATTGGCGCCCGACCTCGTATCGGAGGGAACATCGCCCGAGGCCGAGTTGCTCAATGACGTCACCCAGCATTACCTCAACGAGATCGGTGCCAAGCCTCTGTTTTCTCCGGCCGAAGAGGCGGTCTGGGCGCGGCGGGCACGCGCGGGTGATTTCCTGGCCCGCCAGAAAATGATCGAGCACAATCTGCGGTTGGTGGTCAATATTGCCAAGCACTATTTCAACCGCGGCCTGCCCTTGCTCGACATGATCGAGGAGGGAAATCTCGGCCTGATCCACGCAATCGAAAAATTCGACCCCGAGCGCGGCTTCCGTTTTTCGACGTATGCCACCTGGTGGATCCGGCAAAGCATCGAGCGCGCGATCATGAATCAGTCACGAACGATTCGCCTGCCGGTGCATGTGGTCAAGGAAATCAACCTCGTGCTGCGTGCCATTCGCCATCTGGAGTCGGCCAATGGGCGGGAAATCTGCGTCGAGCAGATCGCCCATCTGATCGATCGGCCGAGCGACGATGTGCGCCGCGTGATGGCCCTCAACGAGCGTATTGCTTCGCTCGACGCCCCCTTGCAAGTCGACCCGAGCCGATCGTATGGTGATGCGTTGGCCGACGAGAGCCTGCTCGACCCGGATGAACTGTTGCAGTCCAACGAGCTTGGCGACTTGTTGAACAAGTGGGTCGGGCAGCTCTCCGAGAAGCAGCGACAGGTTCTGCAACGTCGTTATGGGCTTGCCGGCAAGGAGGCCTGCACCCTTGAAGAAATTGCCTTCGACCTGAATCTGACACGCGAGCGCGTTCGTCAGATCCAGATCGAGGCACTCGATCACCTGCGCCGTGTCATACGGCGCGAAGGCGGCACCGCCGACAACCTGCTCTGATCGTATGGTTAAGGCCCGCAGATCAGCGCGTGCCGATCAGTTTATCGTGCGCCGTACGTAGCGCCTCGGCGAGTTGAAAGACCGACATCGCGTAGAAGCTCGATCGGTTGTACCGGGTGATTACGTAGAAATTGTCGAAGCCGAGCCAGTATTCGGTGGTCGCTCCCGGAGTCACCAGGTCGATCAGAGCCGCCGTGCGATCGCCGTCAACCGTGGTGACTGCGACCACCCCCTCGGCGGCCATCTCGCGTACCGTCAGCGCGGGTTTGATCCCGGCCGCGAGCAATCCCGCCGGATCGCCGCTGACACTTGCCGGTACGGCAACCGGAGCGCCGCTCTGCCAGCCATGCTGCTGCAGAAAACGGGCAACACTGCCGATGGCGTCACTGCTGCTGCTGCGCAGGTCGATGCGGTCGTCACCGTCGAAGTCGACGGCAAAGCGCCGCTGGCTGCTGGGCATGAACTGCGGGATGCCGATGGCCCCGGCGTAGGAACCCTTGATATCGAGCGGGCTGACGCCGTTCTCACGCGCCAGCAGCAGAAACTGCTCTAGTTCACCGCGGAAGAACTCTGCGCGCGGTGGGTAATGGAAGGCGAGCGAAGCGAGCGCTTCGAAGACGCCAAAACTGCCCATGTTCTGGCCATACACGGTCTCGACGCCGATGATCGACACGATCACTTCAGCCGGTACGCCGTAGGTCGCTTGTGCGCGTTGCAGGGTGGCGGCATGTTTTTGCCAGAACGAGAGGCCGCCACCGATGCGTGAGCTGTTCAGAAAGCGCTCGCGATAGCGTTGCCAGGAGCGCTGCTTTTCGGGAAAGGCCGGCGGGCGGATGGCGCGCAGCACCGTAGCATTCGGACGGATGACGGCGAACTGCCGTGTCAGGTGGGCGACATCAAAACCGTGCTGTTCGTGCATGCCGATAATGAAAGCCTGGACCTCCGGTTCCTGGCTGAACCCGGTGCCCGACTGACCGTGGCCAGGCAGGGACAGCAGGCAGCCGAGCAGCCCGAACATCGCGAATGATTTGTTCAAATCTCATTTCTCCTTGCGCCAGGCATCATCATGACCGTTGTGGTGGCAGGCGGCGCACGCATTGCTGCAGCTGCTCCAGCAGATCTTCGCCGCCATGGCGGCCATAGCGCAGTTGGGCATAGCAGCCGGCGGCTTCGCTGGTGAGTGCGGCCAGGTCGGGGCGTTCGCGCGCGACCCTTCGTGCGAAGGCCAGTGGCCCTTCCCATGCCGCTCGGCCGACGCCCCGGCGCGCCAGCTGCGTGCAATAGCGTTGCCAGGCGCGCTGTGCCGGATCGGCGCGACGCCGCCGGGGCAGCGTCCACCACGTGATGATCAGAAGCGCCAGACCACAGAGTATCGCCAGCGTCGCCGTCATGCTCTGCCAGTCGGGATCGCTCAAGCCGGCCCGTGACAGCAGTTCGCGCTGGCGTTGCGGATTGTAACCGAGCACCCACTGATTCCAGCTATTGTTTGCCGCCTCCCAACGATTGCGTAACTGGCGCAACCAGGTCGCGTCGAGCCGGACAATGCCTGGCAGAGGCTCACCTTCAGGCAGTGCGGCGACGATTCCCTGTTCAATGCGCGATGGTGCGACGGCAGCCGTTGGGTCGATACGCACCCAGCCCTTGCCGGCCAGCCAGATTTCGCTCCAGGCGTGGGCGTCGGACTGGCGGACGGTAAGATAGCCATCGACCGGATTGATTTCGCCGCCCTGGTAACCGGCGACCACCCGTGCCGGAACCCCGGCCGCGCGCATCAGGAATACGAACGCCGATGCGTAGTGCTCGCAGAAGCCGCGCCGGGTGACGAACAGGAATTCATCGACGGCGTCTGCGCCGAGCAGCGGCGGGCGCAGGGTGTAGTGGAAATCTTCCTGGCGGAACATCGAGAGCGCGGCCGCGGCGATTTTTTCCGCGGGCAGCGATTGCCAGCTGCTGGCCAGGGCGCGCGTGCGCGGATTGATCCGTGCCGGCAGTGCCAGTGCCTGTTGCAGAATGGCCGGCGCCTCGATGCGGTTGGCATGGTAATCAACCGCAGAAACAAACGACATGCGGGTGCGGACACGCAGCGGTTCGCGGGCCAGGACTTCGAGGGTGGGTGCCAGCGAACTTTCGGGCGGCAGGCTGGTCGCCACATCGAGCGCCAGCAGCCAGCGCTGGTTGTGCGCTTCGAGAATGCTGGTGTAGGCGTAGGCCGTACCACTGGCCTCGATCACCGGTGCCGGCCTCGGTAGCCTGGCGGGCGGCGTTGCGGTTCGCCAGGTGACTCCGTCATAGCTGTCGAAGACCGGGCCACGCCAGTAGAGATCGGCCTTATCCGGCGTCTCACCAGCAAAGTGGCTGCGAAAGGCGATTGCGCCCGACTGGATCAGATGGCTGATCGATCCCGGCGACATCTGCTCGGACAAGCCGCTCAGACTGGCGCGGGATTCTTCCGGCAAGCCCCATAGCGGCCCCGTGACACGCGGGAAAAGCAGATAGAGAATACACATGAAAGGCAGGGCCTGCAGCAGCAACAGGGCGGCTTGCCGGGCAATCGTCATGACTGGCTGGGCACCGCCGCCATGCAAGCCGATCAGGGCGCCCGTCAGTAGGGTCGTGGCGACCAGCAGCCAGAGGCCGGTGGGGATGCTCTGCGAGTAGAAATAGTGGGTCAGCAGGAGGAAATAACCGAGCATGACGATGACCAGAGCATCACGCTGGTGGTGCGTTTCCATCGGTTTGAGAGCCATGAACAGGACCAGCATGGCAACACCGGATTCCTTGCCGAAGAGGCTGTGGAATTGCCAGGCGATGCCCGCGACGCCAGCCATCACCAGCAAGGCCAGCGACCAGCGTGGCGGCAGCGGGCGACGTTGTTGCCACAACCAGGCGCGCCAGAGCAGGCTGCTGGCGACCAGCAGCGACAGCCACGGCGGCAGGTGTTCGGCGTGCGGGCCGGCGGTCGCCAGCGCACCGGTCAGCAGCCAGGGTACGGCGCCGTGTTCGAGTGCGCGTGGCGGTTGGCGGCTCATGATGCCGTTTCACCGTACAGCGCCAGCGCTTGCAGGCAGTGGGTGCGGTGCAGGCTCCCCTGCGCTGGCGCGATCCGCTGCCCCGGCAGCGTCAGACCGTAGCGTGCCTGCTGTTCGTCGGCGGCCATCACCCAGCCGGCCAGGATCGACAAGCGGTCTTCGTGGCTGCGCTCGGGTGGTGTCAGAGACCAGTCGAGCCACAGTTCATCGCTGGCCCCACCGGCGAACTGCTTGACCAGCAGCCTCTGTTCATCGGCGCAGCGGGCGACCGCTTTCCAGGCAATGTGCCGGGTCGGATCGCTTGGCTGGCGTGGCCGCAAACCGGCGAAGTCCTCCTGGCCGCTATCGCCGTGGTGGTGATCAGCTTGCGCACCCGGCGATGGCCTTGGCAGGGGGGTGCGTAATGGCCTGGGGTAGACCACGCACGACCAGCACGGGTGCGGGTAGCTCCAGGCCTGAAACAGGCCTAGCGGATAGCGTGTGGCGAGCGTTACTCGCCCCGGGTCGAGGCGGCCACGTTTGCTCGTGGTGTAGGGGATGGCCACGGTCACGTCCCCCCGCGCCGGGACGTCAATCGTGACCAGCGGCTGCCCGTCAAAGGAAAACTCGAGGGCACGACGCGGCTCCTTGCGGGCGTTATCCAGTTGCAGCGGAAAACTCGCCAGATCGCCGGCAAAAACCGCTTCGGTGCGTCCCGGAGTCAAACGCAGGCCGAACAGATTGTGAAAGGTGTATACCATGGCCACCAGACCGAGGCCGGCTAGCAGAAAGATCAGCGCGTGTCCGAGGCTCAGGTTGTAGTTGATGGCGCCGATCAGCATCACCGCGAGCACGCCGGCAAACAGGATGCCGGCGCCCGTCGGCACGATGAAGATTCGGCGTTGCCCGAGCACGATCGGCAACTGCTCGTCACGCGCCAGGCGGAACAACCAGCGCTGCAAGGCGGCGAACAGAGGCATCTTGGTGACCCGTGGCCGTCAGGCAAGCGGTAGTGATCGAATCAGGGCGGCGATATCTTCGTTCCCCGCGTAGCCGCCGCTGACCAGTCGCAGGCGATGGCGGGCGACGGCCGGCAGCACCGCCTGCACGTCTTCCGGCAGGACCATCTGGCGACCATCGCTGAATGCCCAGGCGCGCGCCACCGCGAGCAGTGACAGGGCAGCGCGCGGGCTCAGGCCATGCACCAGCCGGACGTCCTGGCGCGTTGCCTCGACCAGCGATTGCAGGTAATCGAGCAAAGCCGGCGAACTGTAGACCGCGGCCACCTCTTGCTGCATTGCGGCAAAGTCGCCGGGGCCAAGACAGGTCGCCAGCGTCGGCAACTGTTCGCGCCGGCCACCGCTTTCAAGCAGCGCCCGTTCGGCGTCGTGGTCCGGGTAGCCGAGTTCGATGCGCAGCAGAAAGCGGTCGAGTTGTGATTCGGGCAAGGGGAACGTGCCGATCTGGGTTGAAGGGTTCTGCGTGGCGATCACGAAGAAGGGTTCGGGCAGCGGCCGCGTTTCTCCCTCGGTCGTGACCTGTCCCTCTTCCATGGCTTCGAGCAGGGCACTCTGCGTCTTCGGAGTGGCGCGATTGATTTCGTCGGCAAGCAGAACCTGCGAGAATACCGGGCCGGGAAGAAACTGGAAATGGCCGCTCTCACGGTTGAAGATCGAGACGCCGAGGATGTCGGCTGGCAGCATATCGCTTGTGAACTGGATGCGCGAAAACTGGAATCCGAGTACCCGCGCCAGGGTGTGCGCCAGGGTGGTCTTGCCGACGCCCGGCAGATCTTCGATCAGCAAATGACCTTTCGCCAGAAGACAGCACAGTGCGAGGCGGGTTTGCACATTCTTGCCGAGGATCACCGCGTTGGCGGCGGCAAGAATTCTGGCGACCGGGGAGGGTCTCGTCGTCGGGAGCATGGGTGGCATGGCTTGTCGTAGTAGCGCAATTGGGATGATAATAAACCATCAGCCGACAACTCGATTTCCCACAGTATCCATCGCCCGTGGCGGGGATCCTCTGCGGCAGAAAGGCCATAGTGACCAGCACTGCATATATCACCCATCGCGACTGCCAATTGCACGACATGGGTTCGTATCACCCGGAAGCTCCCGACCGGCTGACCGCGATCAGCGACCACATGATCGCGCAAGGTCTGGATTCATATTTCGTTTATCACGATGCGCCGTTGGCCACTTTCCAGCAACTTCATCGGGTTCATTCTGCCGCACATCTGGAACGGTTGAAGCGGGCCTCGCCCGAGTTGGGCATCGTGCATCTCGACCCGGATACGGCCATGAACCGGCATACCTGGCAAGCGGCACTGCGTGCTGCCGGGGCAGGGATCAAGGCGGTCGACCTGGTGATGGCCGGAGAGGTCGAGAATGCCTTTTGTGCCGTGCGTCCGCCAGGACACCATGCCGAACGGGCGGCGGCGATGGGCTTCTGTTTCTTCAACAATATCGCCGTGGCAGCCGCCCATGCGCTGGTAGCGCATCAATTGTCGCGCATCGCGATCGTTGATTTTGACGTCCACCACGGCAATGGGACCGAGGACTGCTTCAAGGGCGATTCGCGCGTGCTGATGGTCGGCACCTTTCAGCATCCGTTCTACCCCTACAGCGGTACCGAACGGCCGGCCTTCAACATGGTGAATGTGCCCCTCAGCCGGGGAACCGACGGTGAGGAATTCCGCAGTGTGGTGAGTGATATCTGGATGCCGCGCCTGCGCGAGTTCCAGCCGGAGATGATCCTGATCTCGGCGGGTTTTGATGCCCACTACGAGGATGAGATGGGCGGCTTGAAATTTCTCGAAAAAGATTACGCCTGGGTTACCGTACAACTGAAGCAGCTTGCCGAAGAATGCGCCCAGAAGCGGATCGTGTCGATGCTTGAAGGAGGTTACTCGCTGTCGGCGCTGGCGCGCAGCGTGGTCGCTCATCTTCGGGTTCTGGCCGAGATCTGAGAACGGCGTGCAAGTCGTGGGGCATGCTGTGTGCGGCTATTGTTTTTCATCGCCAAGGCCTTTCCTTTCGGTTAAAATCGAATGTTCTATTTCCACCGGGAAGACTTCCCGGTAAGTAATTGTCAGGGCGCCCCAAAGACCATGATTACCGGATCGATTGTAGCGATTGTCACCCCCATGCATGCCGACGGGAGTCTTGACCTGCCCGGCCTGCGCCGTCTGATCGATTTCCATGTCCAGCAAGGTACCGACGCCATTGTCATTGTCGGTACGACCGGAGAGTCGCCGACGGTCAACTTTGAGGAACACTGTGAACTGATCCGTATCGCCGTTGACCAGGCTGCCGGTCGTATCCCGATGATTGCTGGCACGGGCGCCAATTCGACCGCTGAAGCGATTGAACTGACGCGTTTTGCCCGCCAGGCCGGCGTCGATGCCGCGTTGTCGGTAGTACCGTATTACAACAAGCCGACCCAGGAAGGGCTGTATCGCCATTTTCGGGCGATAGCCGAGGCCGTTGATCTCCCGGTGATTCTCTATAACGTACCGGGTCGGACGGTCGCCGATCTGAGCAATGAAACCGCGCTGCGCCTCGCTGAAATACCGAATATCGTCGGTATCAAGGATGCTACGGGTAACATGGATCGTGGCTGCGAGTTGATCGCCCGCGCGCCTGCCGGTTTTGCCGTCTATAGTGGTGATGATGCAAGTGCCTGTGCCCTGATTCTGATGGGTGCAAGCGGCGACATCTCGGTGGTCGCCAATATTGCTCCACGCCTGATGCACGAGATGTGCGCTGCTGCGCTGGCTGGCGATGCCATCCAGGCGCGTACCCTGAATGCCCGCCTGCTCGATCTGCATCGACAACTGTTCTGCGAAGCGAACCCGATCCCTGTCAAGTGGGCGTGCCAGCAACTGGGCTTGATTGACGGTGGGCTGCGGCTGCCGCTGACGCCACTTTCGCCGGATTTTCACGCACGTGTCCGTGCCGCCATGCAGCAGGCGGGCGTATTGGTCTAGTCAGGTGGTCAAATGAGTCCTGCCGTATCGCGCTGCCTCGCCGCGCTTCTGCTGCTGGCTGGTTGCAGCGGTTCCCTGCTTGAACCCAAGCGAATCGAGTACAAGACGGCGTCGGCCACCAATGTGCCGTCGCTGGAAGTACCTCCTGACCTGACTTCACCTGCGCGTGATGACCGTTATGCCGTACCGGATACCCTGGGCAAGGGGACGGCTACCTACTCGGCATACTCCGCCGAGCGTTCACCACAGGCCCGCGCGCAGCAGAAGAGCGAGGTCCTGCCGGCAGTCGACCGGGCGCGCATCGAGCGTTCCGGCAATCAGCGCTGGCTGGTGGTCGCAGGGGCGCCGGACAAACTCTGGGGGCAGGTCAAGGACTTCTGGCAGGAAACCGGTTTTGTGATCAAACTTGAACTGCCAGATGCCGGGGTGATGGAAACCGACTGGGCCGAGAACCGTGCCAAGATCGAGCAGGATTTCATCCGCAACCTGCTCGGCAAGCTGATCGACTCGGTCTATTCGACGGCCGAGCGCGACAAGTTCCGAACTCGCCTGGAGCCGGGGAGCATCCCGGGGACTACCGACATCTTTGTCAGTCATCGCGGCATGTACGAGATTTACGTGACCGAGGGCAGGGATCAGACCAAGTGGCAGCCACGTCCGGCTGATCCGGAACTCGAAGCGGAGATGCTGCGTCGTTTGATGATTCGTCTTGGAAGCGACGAGAAGCGTGCTACCGAGGCCATGCGGGTTGCGCAGGAGAAACCCGTCGAGCGAGCCCGTCTGACTCGCGGTGCCGACGGTGCCGGAACCCTAGAGGTCGAGGAAGCGTTTGATCGTGCCTGGCGTCGAGTCGGTCTGGCGCTGGACAGGGTTGGTTTCACGGTTGAAGATCGGGATCGTTCCAGGGGCCTTTACTTCGTGCGTTATGTCGACCCAGAAAGTGACAATCAGAAGAAGGAAGACACCTTCTTGTCGAGGCTCAACCCTTTCAAAAGCAGTTCTGTCAACAAGACACAAATCCAGTACCGCATCTTCATTCGTGAAGCCGGCAGCCTGTCGACAGTCCAGGTGCTTTCGCCCGAGGGGGGGGGCGACCAGTCCGAGACGGCGAAGAAGATCCTTAATCTGCTTTACGATCAGTTGAAGTAGGGGTCAGTATCATCGCATACTGACCTGGATTCCTCCGAGCAATAGCGAATGTTGGACATCATCATGTCGCGAGGCTCCGTGACCCGTGCAAATGATCCGTTTCGCATCGCTGGGTAGCGGCAGTCGGGGTAACGCCCTGCTGGTCGAGGCTGGCAAGACGAAAGTGTTGCTCGACTGCGGCTTTTCAGCACGCATGACGACCGCCAGGTTGGCCAGACTGGGTACTGTTCCCGATGATCTGGCCGCGATCGTGGTGACGCACGAGCATGCTGATCATGTGGCGGGTGTTTTCGCCCTTGCCCGCCACTACCAGCTCACGGTTTATCTGACGCACGGCACCTATGCCGCGGCGTCGCAAGGCAGGGCCACCTTACCCGCATGCAGGCTGATCAACGGCCATACCTGCTTTGCAATCGGCGGCCTTGAAGTGTGGCCCTTCCCGGTGCCGCACGATGCTCGCGAACCCGTTCAGTATGCGTTCAGAGATGGTCAGCACTGCCTTGGCGTGCTCACCGATAGTGGCTCGATTACGCCCCACATCGTTGAGGTTCTGGGTGCCTGCGACGGGCTGGTACTGGAATGCAACCACGATCATGCGCTGCTGGCTGCATCGAGATATCCGGTGCGGCTCAAGCAGCGCATCGCCGGGCGCTTCGGTCATCTGGAGAACGGCCAGGCGGCAGCCTTCTTGCGGCAGGTCGATACCCGGCGCTTGCAGCATCTGGTCGCGGCACACCTGAGCCAGGAGAATAACCGGCCAGAACTGGCTGCCAGAGCCCTGGCATCGGCTCTGGGCTGCAGCGAGGATTGGATCGCTGTGGCCGACCAGGATGCCGGTTTCGACTGGCGGCAACTGCGCTGATCGTGTTCTGTCCGGGCAAGAAAAAGCCGGCGCAAGCCGGCTTTTTCTTGCCCGGACAGAACAGATTACTTCTTCATTGCGTCCTTGGCTGCATCGGCAGCACCCTGAGCGGCGGCGCCAGCCACTTCCTTGGCCTTGTCTGCGGCGGCTTCGGCTGCTGGTTTGGCCGCATCTGCCGGTTTGGCTGCATCGGCAGCCGGAGCAGCAGCCGGCTTGGCTTCTTCCTTCTTGCCACAGGCGGTAACAGCGAGAGCGATCAGCGCAGCAACGAGGAGGGAATTTTTCATAATGGGGGTTCCTTATCGACAATAAAAAGATTACAACGAGCCAGAAGCTTAAGGGTTGACCGGCGAGCACGTCGACCAACTCATAATTTTAACATCGATCCGCCGGGCTAACGCCCAATCTTCCAAAAACGCATTCAGTGTCACTCATACCGTCGATACGTCGGATAAGGAGTGGAATTCGCCGCGCGGCAGCTGATCCGATGGTCAGATGATTTCATTCCGCACGCAGCGCATCTACAGCGTTCAGCCGTGCTGCGCGCCGGGCCGGCAACACGCCGGCGAGCAGGCCAATTGCGATCGCGATGTTTTCGGCGAGGACGATGAAACTGAGTGGCGTATGCACAGGCAGTGTCGGCAGCAGCAGGTGCAGCAACTGCGCGCCCCCGATGCCGATGAGCAGTCCGAACAGCCCGCCGAGTGCCGAGAGCATGACCGCCTCGCCCAGAAACAGGCTGAGGATGGTGCGGCGTGGTGCCCCAAGAGCGACCAGCAGGCCGATTTCGCCGGTACGTTCGGAGACCGCGATGGTCATGATGGTGACGATGCCCACGCCGCCGACGAGCAGCGAAATGCTGCCCAATGCACCAACCGCCATGGTCAGGACATCAAGGATGTTCGACAGCGTCTGCAGCATATCTTCCTGTGTCGTAATGGTGAAATCCTCGCGTCCGTGACGTGCCGTGAGTGTTGCCTTGACCAGTGCGCTGACACTAGCGGCTGGCATCCCTTCATCGTATGACATGTCGATCTTCATCAACCCGTCGCGGTTGTAGAGTTCGAGCGCGCGGGCCGTCGGGATGTAGGCAGCGTCGTCAAGATCGATACCGAGAAATTGCCCCTTGGCCTCAAGGATACCGATGACGCGAAAGGTCAGGCCGCCCACGCGGACCCGCGCACCCAGGGGATTACCGTTGCCAAATAATTCTTCCTTGAGCTTCGCACCAAGAACGATGAAGGCGCGTGCGTGATCGGCATCCTCGGCCGGCAGGAACTGGCCGCTGCTGACCCGGATGCTGAACACCTTCAGCATTTCGGCGCTGACTCCGTTGACGGTGGTGCGGCGCAGGCGGCCGTTGGCATTAATCTCGGTGTTGCCCCATACGGTTGCGGTCATGCCTGTGATATGTGGCAGGCGTCCAAGAGCGTGGGCATCCTCCAGGGTCAGCGGCCGCACCGAGGTCGGGATGCCGGTCGGCGCAGGGCCGGAGGTCTTGACCTTGCCCGGCGCAACGCTGATCACGTTGGTGCCGAACTGCGTGAATTCGGCCAGAACAAATCGATGGATTCCTTCTCCGATCGAGGTCAGCAGGATCACCGCGGCGATCCCGACGGCGATCTCGAGGAGGGTCAGAAAGCTGCGCAGGCGGTGTGCAGTCATGGCACGCAAAGCGAGTTGTAGTCCGTCACCAGGGCGAATCATGCCTGCAGCAGCTCAGCGTTTCGACAGCGACTGTACGGGATCGAGCCGCGCCGCTTGCCGTGCCGGCAGTACACCAAACAGGATGCCGGTAGCAAGCGCGGTGCCGAGTCCGGCCAGTACCGCCCAGTCTGGCGGAAAGGCAGGAAATTCGGGATAGAGCTGGCGGATGATCGCCGCCATGGCCAGCCCAAGCACGCAGCCGAGCAGGGCACCTGTTACCGACAACATCGCCGCCTCGGTCAGAAAGGCGTTGCGGATCGTTGCGCCAGTGGCACCGAGTGCCTTGAGCAGGCCGATTTCCGTGGTGCGCTGGGTAACCGAGACGAGCATCACGTTCATCACCAGGATGCCGGCAACGGCCAGGCTGATCGCTGCAATTCCGGCAACGGCGATGGTCATGGTTCCGAGCAGGCGGTCGAAGGTGGCGAGAACGGCATCCTGGGTGATGATCGTGACGTCCTGTTCGCCCTCGTGGCGGAGTTGGATGATTTCAGCCAACTGTGCCTTGGCCTGGTCGATACTGTCCCGGCTGCTGGCCTCGACGAGGATGCGGAACAGGGTGTTGCTGTTGAACATGGCTTGCGCCAGTGACACCGGTACGATCACCAACTCGTCGGTGTTCATGCCCAGCCCCTGGCCGGTCGACGCGAGAACGCCGACGATGCGGAAACGCCGGTCACCGATACGTACCATCTGGCCGAGCGCCTCCTCGCGAGCAAACATTTCATTGCGTATCTTGGCTCCGATGACAGCTTCGGATACTCCCCGCCGCCAGTCGCCCTGTGGCAGGAAACGCCCTTGCGCGAGCGTCAGGCGGCGAACCTCGATGAATTCGGCGGTGGTTCCGGCCACCATGACTTCGCGCAGCTTGCCGCCGAAGCTGATCTCGGAAGTGCCGACCGTCAGTGGCGCCACGCGGTGCACGGCGCTGGCGCGCCGCAGTGCCTGGGCATCGTCGATGGTCAGATCGCGTGGCGTGCTGGTGATGGCGTTACCGGGGTTGAAGCCGCCGGTTTGCGAGCGGCCGGGCAGGACGATCACCAGATTGCTGCCAATCGAGGCGAATTGGTTCAACACGTAGCGGCGTGCGCCATCGCCGAGCGCCGTCAACACCACCACGGCGGCGACGCCGATGGCCATGGCCAGCACCAGGAGAGAGGTGCGTAGAGGGTTACCGGTGGCTGCGTCGCGGGCGAAACGGATCAGGTCGGGAGCACGCATGCGTCAGTCAACCCTGGGGCTGCGCCATCGATCCTGTTCCAGGACACCATCCGCCATCAACAATTGGCGTCGCGCGCGTGCGCCAAGGTCGCCATCGTGGGTGACGACGATCAGCGTGACGCCCTGATCGTTGAGTCCTTCGAGCAGACGCATCACTTCTTCTCCGGTGTTGCGATCGAGGTTCCCGGTTGGTTCGTCGGCGAGGATCAGCGCCGGTTGCATGATCGTCGCACGGGCAATCGCGACGCGCTGGCGCTGTCCACCCGAGAGTTGATCCGGACGATGGTTGGCACGGTTCTCCAGGCCGTAGTCTCGCAGTGCGCGGGCGACACGCTCGGCACGCCGGGGGGGGGCGATGCCCGCCAGGATCATTGGCAGCGCGATGTTTTCAGCGGCGGTAAGGCGTGGCACCAGATGAAAGCTCTGAAAGACGAAGCCGATCCGCTCGCTGCGCACGCGTGCCTGTTCTTTGGCGGAGAGTGTGGTGACGTCGCAACCCTCAAGACGATAAGTCCCTGCATTTGGGCGGTCGAGGAGGCCAAGCAGGTTGAGCAACGTCGATTTGCCCGAGCCGGATGGACCCATCACGGCCACGTATTCGCTCGCAGCAACGCGGATGTCGAGATGGCGCAAGGCGTGCACTTCACTATCGCCGAGGTGAAAAACCCGCTCGATCCCGGAGAGTTCGATCAGCGCCGCGCTCATCAATTACTTGCCGGCTGCGGCTGGCCTGGTTTCGACCGAGTAATGCGCACCTGCCTTGACGCCCGCACGCTCGAGCGAGGTCACCACGCGTTCGCCGGTCGCCAGGCCTTCGATGACCTCGGTAAACTCCCAGTTGGCGAGACCGGTCCTGATCCGGCGTTCATGGAGCGTGCCGTCTGCGTCCGCGACCAGCACCCGACTGCCTTCGAACAGCGCCGGGGTGGGAACGCGCACGGCCTGATCGCGAACCGCCAGAATCACTTCGACATCGGCGCTATAGCCGACCAGAAGCTTTCCCGGTGCGCTCGGGTCATCGAGGGTGGCCTCGATATCGACGGTACGTGCCTGTTTTTCAACGGCTGAGACGTACGGTGCGACGCGCCTGACCCGGCCTGGAAAGGATTGCCGCGGCAGCGCGTCGAGACTGATGCGAACCGGCTGCCCAGCGCTGATCCTGGGCGCATCGACTTCGTCCATCGGGGCCTTGATGTACAGGCAGGAATCGTCGATCAGGTCAATCGCCGGTGGTGTCGGCACGCCGGGCGGCGATGGCGTCGAGAACTCACCGACCTCGCCGACAATCTTGGCGATGGTACCGGCAAATGGCGCATAGAGTACCGTCCGCCCCTGCTCGACGCGCGTCAGGTTGACCCTGGTCTCGGCTTGTGCCAGGTCGGCGCGGGCGGCCTCGCAGCCGGCACGTCGGGCGAGCGCTTCGGTGCGCGCGCTGTCCTCCCTGGCGCCCGAGACAAAACCTTTGGCGTGCAGTGCCGACTGCCGTTCGGCTTCGCGTTCGGCATTGATGGCTACGGCGCAGGCCTCGTTGATGCGGTGGCGGGCCGTCGCGGCCTGCGCGACGGCCAATGCGCTCTGCGCCTGCTGGTCGTCGTTCCACAGCTTCATTAGCAGTTGGCCCTTGTTGACACGGTCTCCCTCCTTGACCGCCAAAATCTCGATGCGGCCACCGGTAATCGTCGATAGGCGGGTGCGCTGACAGGCTTCAATCGTTCCGGCGCGGGTATTGGCGATCGTCGATTCAACCAGGCCGCGCTCGATCTCCTTGAGCACCACGGCAACCGGTTTGGGGCGGTTTGCCCACCAGATACCGGACGCAAACAGCAGCAATATCAGAAGCGCGATCAGTAGGCGGCGGAGCAAGGGTGACAGCATGGCAAGACTCAAGATCGGGAAGCGAACGCGATTACCAGGCAGACTGGGGAGCGACTAAAGCATTGGACTGGCAAAGGCAACGAGCATTTTCGCACCAGGTCTTGAGGTCTTGTGCTACAGGCGCAGCATCGGCGATGGCTCAGGGCCAGTCCTTCGGCAGCGGGGCGACCACGGTGAACATCAGTCCCGCAGCGCCCAGGATGTCGAGTTCGCCATACACGTACTTGTTGAACCGGTAGCCGATACTGGGCACCAATCCCGGTGAGAAGCCCTTGTAGTTCAGCGGTACCTTGTCCTCGTACTCTCCGACATAACCGTAAAGGAGACCCGCTGTCCACTGCAGGTACCAGTTCTCGAAGCCGAAGGGCTCGACGTAGCGTTGCCCGGCGTAGATGTAGGTGCTTGGTTGCCCGAAGGAGTTGGAGAACACGACTCCACCGGCAAACCAGCGCCCTTCCAGTGCTTTGTTGAGGCCCAGCATGACTACTGGTTTATGATCCTTGTCGGGATTGTAATGGAGCGTGTAGGGGCTGAACAGCAAATCCCAACCCCCGGCCTCGACCCCTCGTCCCGAGTCCTGGCGCACAGAAGTCCGCTCGGTGATGACAGCGGTCGAGGAGTGCTGGGGAGGATCGACTTTAGCCTCCGCAGGTTTCTGTGCCGGCCTTTCCGGCAGTATTTCGGCCGTGGCGATTGGTGTTACCTTTGTCACGGGCTTGGTTGCGGCCGTGTTGGAGGTGGGCAGCGGCGCAGCAGACCCTCTGCTTGGCGCGGCGCCGGTCGTTCTCGATGATCCAGCGGCTGGTTGCAACGTCGTGCCCGGTCTGCCGGTATCGCTGCCTGACGCGCTGAGGTTGAGTTCCCGCAGTCTGGACAGCTTGGACTTCGCCAGTTTGTTGGCAGGATCAAGTTGCAGCGCCTGACCATAAGATTCGCTGGCAAGCCTGGCGTAGACGTCACCGAGGTTTTCGCGGGCGATCGCATAGCCTGGATCGGTCCTGATCGCCATCTCGAGTGCTGTACGAGCTTTGTCGTACTGCTTTTCCCGGGCGTACAGAACAGCCAGGTTGTTATAGGGCTCCGGCAGTTCCGGATAGTCCTCGTTGAGCTCGCTGAACACGACAAAGGCTTCGCTCGGACGGTCCATCTCCACGAGGATCAGTCCCTTCAGGAATCGCCCCTGTGCCTCTCTCGGCCGGCTTGCAAGGTAGGCATCAACCTTTGCGAGGGCTTCTGCCGGCTGCCCCTGTTTCAATAGACGCCGCACATCAGAGATCTCGTCTGCCATGGCCGGGACGACTGTGCAGGCCAGGAGGAAGCCGGTCATCAAGACAGAGAAGGGCGCCCGTAAAGGCTTGGGAGAGTTCGAGCGCATGGTTATGGTTTGCCTTGCCGCGGTTGGGTGTCACTTAACCGGTCGATTCTAACAAGAAGTGCGTGCAAACCAAACAGATACCGTACTCCGGGCAATTCAGATCGATCCTGGTCCGTACGGACAGCTGGCCGGAGCCGGGCCACCTGTACGGCGAGGTTCTTCTCCAGCCAGTCAGCCAGTACGTCTCATGCTGGAAACAGTGGTCGCCGCTTTTGTGGCTTGCCTGGCCTGCCCTGCAGTTGCGCGTATCCCAGGCCGCCAAGGAGTAGCACGACGATGGCCAACGCTGTTGCAGACGAGGATTCGCCGTCCTGACCACTGCCCGGGATGACCTGGTGCTGCATGGTGATGTCGAGGGTGTTGTGGAGGCCGACATATTCCGCATGCGAACTGTCGATGTGGCCCGGCGCTGGCGTCGAGAAGTCGGCCTGACTTGGTTCGATATCGCTCTGCCGGGTGTGCACGCGCTGTCCGTCGGTGGCATTATCGTCTCCCTGCCCAGGTTTGCTGTCGAAGGGTACGCTCTCACGGTTGATCTGGGTGGAGACGGGTTCGCTGGCCAGCAGGGAGAGCTGACCGAGGAAGTTGGCACGGTCGCCCGCTATGTGGGTGCCGGAGGGGATAGCAGCGGCTTTCACAGGACTGGGCAGATAGAGCGTCAGTCCTTTGTCTACACGCGCACTGCTCGGCAGGAAACTGGCCGCAGCGACGCTGTTGACCACGAGGAGGGTGGTTCCGACAATCATCAGTCGCTGGCAAAGAGAAGCGAGAGCGGATTTCATGAGCGTTTCTCCTGTTTATCCTGATCGGGTAAACGTCGCCTGGAGCCGTTTCTTGAGGGTCTCCCTGAATATTTCGATAAGAAATACGTTCTTGATTGACGGATTGCCGAGCTTCTCTCACGGGTTCTCAGACCAGCAATTCGATACCGGCGGGATGCCCGAGAAAGGCCTGCGGGCTGGCCGTAATCCCATAGGCGCCCGACTGGAAGATCACGACCAGATCTCCGGCTTGTGCTGTGGCCAGTGCCATTCGGTCAGCCAGCAGGTCGAGTGGCGTGCACAACGGACCTACCACCGATACCGTTTCGAGTTCGGTCGGCGTCATCCGGTTGCCAATGGCGACGGGGTAGTTCTTGCGGATCACCTGGCCGAAGTTGCCCGATGCAGAGAGATGGTGGTGCAGTCCGCCGTCGCAGACGAGGAAGGTGTGACCGCGCGAGACCTTGCGATCGACGATGCGGGTGACGTAGATGCCGGCCTCCCCCACCAGATAACGCCCCAGTTCGACGACCAGCTCGGCCGCCGGCAATTCATGGCCTGCGCGTTCGACGATATTGGCGAGATTGGCGCCGATTGGTGCCAAGTCGAGCGGCTGCTCGCCCGGGAAGTAGGGGATGCCAAACCCGCCGCCGAGGTTGAGGAATCGAACCGTTGATGGCGCAGCCTGTGCCAGGCGCAATGCCAGCTCATAGCTCTTGCCCTGCGCTTCGACGATGGCTTCCGGTCTGAGGTTTTGTGAGCCGGCAAAGAGGTGGAAGCCTTCAAAGGCCAGGCCGCTGCGGCCGATCTCGGCCAGGAGTCCGGGGACTTGTTCGGCATCCACACCAAATTGCTTGGCGCCGCCGCCCATTTTCATTCCCGAACTCTTGAGTTCGAAATCGGGATTGACGCGTACGGCAATGCGTGCCGTGTAACCCGTCGCGTCGCCAATGGCTGCCAGTTCCACAACCTCACGAAACGATTCGATATTGATCAGGATGCCGGCCGCAACCGCCTGTTGCAACTCGCTGCGCCGTTTGCCCGGGCCGGCAAAGCTGATGTCGCGCGGATTGGCCCCGGCGTCGAGAGCGACCTGTAGTTCGCCGGCCGATGCCACGTCGATGCCATCGACCAGGCCGGCCATATGGCAGACTAGCGCCGGCATCGGGTTGGCCTTCATCGCGTAGTGCAGTTTCAGGGTTGTCGGCAGAGCAGCCCGCAGTTCGCCGACTCGTTGCGTCAGCAAATGCCGGTCGTAAACGTAAAACGGCGTTTGCCCGACACGCGCGGCGAGTCGCGACAGCGGCAGGCCACCGACGATGAGTTCACCGTTTTGTACCGGGAACGGATTGATCACTGCATGTACCGGAGAGCTTCGATTATTCATCTGCAGCCACTTTCATCGCGAGAAACTCACTGGCCAGCGCCTTGCGGTCGATCTTGCCGTTGGGGTTGCGCGGCAAGGGGCCCGACCGCACGATGATGCCTGCCGGCACCATGTACGCGGGCATGCGGTTACGGCATTCGGCAAGCAGGGCGGTGGTATCGAGGCTGTCGCCAGCGGCGGGCGTGGCAATCACCTGGATGGCTTGCCCGAGCGTTGCGTGCTCGACGCCAAAGGCAACGCATTCGCCGACCAGGCGAGTGGCGTAGATCACTTCCTCGACCTCGGTGGGACTGACCCGGTAGCCCGACGTTTTCATCATTTCGTCGCGGCGACCGATGAAATAGAGAAAACCCTCTTCATCCCTGCGCACGGTGTCACCCGAGAACACGGCGATCTCGGGCAGCACCAGACCGGCATCGCGACCCGGCGTATTCGTGGGAAGCGGTTTGTAACGCTCGGCGGTTTTTTCGTGGTCGTTCCAGTAACCCATGCCCACCAGTGCGCCGCGATGGACGAGTTCGCCTGGTTCGTTGGCCGCGCAGGACGAGCCATCTTCGCGCAGGACGAGAATTTCGGCGTTTGGGATGGCTTTGCCGATCGAATCCGGGCGTCGGTCCACCTCCTCCGGCGGCAGGTAGGTCGAACGGAAGGCTTCCGTCAGGCCGTACATCAGATAGGGCTTGCTTGCTGGCAGGCGTGCGCGCAAGGCGGCCAGCGTTTCGCGTGGCATGCGCCCACCGGTATTGGCGAAATATCGCAGGTGCTGGTTAATGGTCGCTGGCCAGGCGAGCTGCGAGAGCTGAATGTAGAGCGGCGGTACCGCGGTCAGTCCGGTCACCCTTTCTTTCGCCAGAGCCTTGAGCACATCCTGGGGCAGAAGGTAATTGAGCAGCACGACGCGCGCACCGGCGTGAAATGCCGTCGTCAACTGGCTGAAGCCGGCATCGAAAGAGAGTGGCAGGGCAGCCAGCAGCGTGTCGGCAGCGCTGTTTTCGAGATAGCTCGCAACGCTTTTGGCACCGGCGACCATGTTGCGGTGCGAGAGAACCACCCCTTTCGGTTTGCCCGTACTCCCCGAGGTGTAGAGGATGGCCGCCATGTCGGTGTCGATGACCCGGTGGCCGGCGGCAGAAGACGCCTGCAGCAGATCGTCCCAGCCCAGGCAGGCGAGTGGGCCGGTACTGGTTGGCCAGGAGTCGGCGTTGACCAGGATGACATGCCGCAGATCATGGCATGCAGAGAGCGTTGCAGTCAGCAGCGGCAGGCGTTCGGGCGAGGTGACAAGCGCTCGTACATTGCAGTCGCGCATGATGTAGGCCACCTGCTCCGCCTTGAGCAGGGGGTTCAGCGGTACGAAGACGCAACCGGCAGCAGTGGTGCCAAAACTCGCAACGACGGTCTCCATCCGCTTCTCGAGGTAGATCGCCACCCGCTCGCCGCGTTGCAGGCCGAGAGCGATCAGACCGCCGACGAAACCAGCGATCGCTTGCTGGAGCTTGGAGTAGCTCATCGACTGTTTGCCGTAGGTCAGCGCGACGGCGTCTGGTTGGCGATTTGCCGAGTTGGCGATCAGTTCGGGGAGCAGGCTTGCATCAATCATTCTTATTCAGGAGGGCCGGGTCAGGGGGATGGGGACGGATTTTAACAAGCTCTCGTGGTTTCGGGGTTCCTTTGCTGGCGTAAGCAGGAAGTAAGTATTGACCATTATGATGTGCTGGAAGTCATGATAAGTGACTCGATAGTAGGAACTTTTTGAGGAGGAGACAATAGTGAGCGAAGACGTCGTTGCACGGATTGAGGCCAATCCGAAGTATCACGATCTGGTACATAAGCGCAATTCATTCGGCTATATCCTGTCTGTTTTGATGGTCATTGCCTACTACGGCTACATCCTGTTGATTGCTTTCAACAAGGAATGGCTGGCTGGCAAGCTGGGTGCCGGGATGGTCACGTCGATCGGAATTCCACTGGGGGTAGG
Organism: Candidatus Accumulibacter cognatus; assembly: GCF_000584975.1. Classification (NCBI taxonomy): domain Bacteria; kingdom Pseudomonadati; phylum Pseudomonadota; class Betaproteobacteria; genus Candidatus Accumulibacter; species Candidatus Accumulibacter cognatus. The sequence continues at coordinate 22,978 of NZ_JDST02000031.1, forward strand.
CGTGATCATCTTCACGATCATCCTGACCAACATCTATGTTCGCCGTGCCAACACTGAATTTGACGACATGAATGCCGAGATCCTCAGGGAGGCCAACAAGAGATGAGCAGCCAATCCATACGCAACATTTTCGGCCTAACCTTGGGCCTGCTCGCCACTGGCGGCGTTCTCGCGGCGGGTGCCGACCTTGGCAATACCACGAAGCAGGCCACCAACTGGGTGGCGATTGCCATGTTCGTCGTCTTCGTCCTGATTACCCTGGGGATCACCCGCTGGGCGGCGATGAAAACCAAGACGGCTGCCGACTTCTATACGGCCGGCGGCGGCATTACCGGCTTTCAGAACGGTCTGGCGATCGCCGGTGACTACATGTCCGCGGCGTCCTTCCTCGGCATCTCCGGGCTGGTCTTCGCCAACGGCTTTGACGGGCTGATCTTCTCGATCGGCTGGCTGGTCGGCTGGCCGGTGATCACCTTCCTGATGGCCGAGCGGCTGCGCAATCTGGGCAAGTTCACTTTTGCCGATGTGGCTTCCTATCGCTTCGCACAAACACCGACGCGGACCTTTGCCGCTTGCGGGACGCTGGTTGTCGTGGCTTTCTACATGATTGCCCAGATGGTCGGCGCCGGTCAATTGATCAAGGTGCTGTTCGGCCTCGAGTACATCTATGCGGTGATGATCGTCGGTGTTCTGATGATGTGTTATGTGCTCTTCGGCGGCATGACGGCCACCACCTGGGTGCAGATCATCAAGGCCATCATGCTGCTCTCCGGTGCCACCTTCATGGCGCTGGCCGTGCTCTGGCAGTTCAATTTCAACCCCGAGGCACTGTTTGCCAAGGCCGTCGAAATACACGCCAAGCACGACGCGATCATGTCTCCGGGGGTGCTGATCAAGGACCCGATCTCCGCGATTTCGGTCGGTATGGCCCTGATGTTCGGAACGGCGGGCCTGCCGCACATCCTGATGCGCTTCTTCACCGTTCCGAGTGCCAAGGAAGCACGCAAGTCGGTCGGTTGGGCGACGACCTGGATCGGCTACTTCTACATCCTGACCTTCATCATCGGCTTTGGCGCCATCGTCATGCTGACGCAGGACCCAGTAGCCTACTACGTGCCGAAGATGGTCGATGGGGTGCAGGCGGTCGGACCTGATGGCAAGCTGGTCTGGGATGGCCTGCGGGGCGGCGGCAACATGGCGGCCATCCACCTGTCGAACGCCGTCGGTGGCAATGTCTTCCTCGGCTTCATCTCGGCGGTGGCTTTCGCGACCATCCTGGCGGTGGTTTCCGGCTTGACGCTGTCGGGTGCCTCAGCCGTGTCGCATGACCTCTATGCGACGGTGTTCAAGAAGGGCAAGGCCGATTCGGCGCACGAACTGCGGGTTTCCAAGATCACCACGATCTGTCTCGGCATCGTTGCGGTGGGTCTCGGGATCGCATTCGAGAAGGAAAACGTCGCCTATATGGTGATGTTGGCCTTCGTGATCGCCTGTTCGGCAAATTTCCCGATCCTCTTCATGTCGGTGCTCTGGAAGGACTGCACGACCAAGGGGGCCGTGGCCGGTGGCGTCGTAGGCCTGATCAGCTCGGTTGTCCTGACCATCTTGTCGGCATCGGTGTGGGAAGCCGTCCTGAAGAATCCCAAAGGCAGCGCATGGTTCCCGTACTCTTCACCGGCCATCTTCTCGATGACCGCGGCGTTCGTGGTGATCTATGTGGTTTCCAAGCTGGACAACAGCAAGCAGGCTCAGCTTGAGCGTTCGCTGTATCCGGCTCAGAAAGTTCGTTCGGAAACCGGATTTGGCGCGTCTTCGGCATCGGGTCACTAAGGGCTGCTTCGGCAGCAGCAAGTAGTATCAGTATCGGCCAATCGGCCCGGGAGTCTCAGCACTCCCGGGCCGTTTTATTGTGGCCATCAGTCGCCGGAGATGTTGAGGGGAGGATGGGGAATTCGCAGGAGCGCATGCCATGCCCATCGAGCGATGCCGGTGTGCCAGCCGGAATGCACACTCCGCAAGGGAAGGCGCTCCTCGCTTGCAGGATCGAGGGCGCGGTGCCTGTCTGCAACAGCCATGACCGTGTTGGGGTCGGGCGTCCGCGCGAGATTCCTGTCAGATTGCGCTTCGCCTCATTCGGCCGCGGCACCGCTGGAGGGCTTGATGCGCTGGGGATTATTGGCCGGATAACCGGCGGCGTCGAGCAATTCGTTCCAGGTGGTCGGGGCAAAACCCCGCGCGCTTTGCCGGCCGACGCTGATGCTGGGTAACAAGGATTCTCCACCGAGTTGACGGCCGAGTTCGGCGATTTCTTCTTCGCTGGTGAGCATCTTTTCAGTGAATGGAATGCCGCGACCATTGAGCAGACCGCGTGCCTGCTTGCAGGTAACACAGCCGGTGCTGGTATACAGGATGACCGGGAATTTTTCACTTGCCTGGCGAACCGCATAGGGCAGCTGCTGTTCATCCACTCCGGTCGTACTGGAATATTTCATGACCTGACGGGCTCCCGGCGGCGGGGGAAGATCAGAGATGATGGTGCCGCCGCTTTTCGGATCGATCCAGCGGTAGGTGGTCTGGGCACTGGCCGTGCCGGCGATCAGCAGCACGATGGCGGTGGCGCGACCAAGGCGCCGGGCGGTGGTGGGCATGTTCCAGGTCCTCAAAGTCTTACGTCGCGATCATGCCACGGTGCCGCAGCAGGGCGTCGACCTGCGGTTCGCGGCCGCGGAAAGCGCGGAAATTGTCGATCGCCGAACGGCTGCCGCCGGTCGACAGGATTTCGTTGAGGAAACGCTGTCCGGTGGCCTGGTCAAAAGGGTTGCCGGTTTCTTCGAAAGCGCCGTAGCAATCGGCCGAAAGCACCTCGGCCCATTTGTAGCTGTAGTAGCCGGCACCGTAACCGCCGGCGAAGATGTGCGCGAAGCTGTTCGGGAATCGATGCCACTCGGGTGGGACGAACACTGCTACTTCGCGGCGCACCTCGTGCAGCAGTTCGAGCACGCTGCCACCAACAGCCGGGTCAAAGTCGCTGTGCAGCAACAGGTCGAACAGCGAAAACTCTATCTGCCGCAGGGTCTGCATGCCGCTCTGGAAGTTTCTTGCCGCCAGCATCTTGTCGAACAGCGCGCGTGGCAATGGCTCGCCGGTGTCGACATGGGCGCTCATTCCCTGCAGCACGCTCCATTCCCAGCAATAGTTCTCCATGAACTGCGATGGCAACTCGACTGCATCCCATTCGACGCCATGGATGCCGGCGACGCCGATCTCGTCAACGCGAGTCAATAGATGGTGCAGGCCATGACCGGTCTCGTGGAAGAGGGTGGTCACATCGTCATGGGTGAAGGTTGCCGGCCGCAGTTTTCCATCCTGGTCGCAGACTGGTCGGGGAAAGTTGCAGTTGAGGTAGGCGACGGGCTTCTGGATGCCGTCACGGGTCAGCGTTGGCGACACCTTTGGCAGCCTGCGGCGGCTGATTGCCTCGTCCATCCAGGCGCCACCGCGTTTGGTCTCGCGCGCGTAGAGGTCGAGGTAGAACTGGCCGATCAGTTCACCCGCCGGCGTCTCGATCCGGTAGAAGCGCACATCCGCGTGCCATCGCGGTGCACTGTCGGGTTGGATGCGAACGCCGAACAGCGTTTCGATGACCGTGATCAGACCGGCGAGAACCTTGTCCTCGGTAAAATACTGCTTCACTTCGTGTTCCGAGAAAGCATAACGCGCTTGCAACAACTTTTCGGAAACGTAGGCGACGTCCCAGGCTTCCATGCGATCGAGACCGAGTTCGGTGCGGGCAAAGGCGCGCAGGTCGGCAACATCCTGCTCGGCAAAAGGCCTGGCCTTGACCGCCAGATCGCGCAGGAAGTCGAGCACCCGGGACACCGATTCGGCCATTTTCGGTACCAGTGAAACCTCGGCGTAGTTCTGGTAGCCGAGCAGTTGCGCCTGCTCGCGGCGGAGTTCGAGGATGCGTCGAATCAGTGGCGTATTGTCGAGTTCGGCGGCACCGAATTCGGCGGCGCGTGTGGCGTAGGCGCGATACATCACGGCACGCAGGCGGCGGCTGTCGGCGTATTGCACCACCGGCAGGTAGGAGGGCATGTGCAGGGTGAACTTCCAGCCGCTCTTGCCGTCTCGTTCAGCGGCTTCGCGGGCAGCTTGTCGAGCGTCGTCAGGCAGTCCGGCTAGTTCGCTCTCGTCGCTCAGTACTTCGGCAAAGGCGTTGGTGGCGTCGAGAAGATTCTGCGAAAACTTTGCCGAGAGCTGTGCGAGTTCCTCGGCAATCGCCTTGAAGCGCGGCTTGTCCTCTGCCGCCAGCTCCGCACCGCCGAGACGAAAATCGCGAATTTCGTGGTCGACGATTCGCCGCTGCGCCACTGACAGGCGCGCGTATTCGTCGCTGGCGGCGATTGCTTTGTACTTGTTGAAGAGCTGGAGGTTCTGCCCGACTTCGGCATAAAAACGTGAAACCTCGGGCAGCATGCCGTTGTAGGCGTCACGCCAGGCAGAGATGTCATTGACCGAGTGGACATGTCCGACCACTCCCCAGGCCCGTGACAGTTGTTCGAAACCGTCGAAGAGCGGTGCGGCGAAATCGGTCCAGGTGGCGGCGATGTCGTCGGTGGTCAGTCGCTCGATCAGCGTCCGGCAGCGCCCGAGCAGCGTACTGATCGCGGGTTGCACATCGGCCGGCTTCAGCACATCGAAGCGAGGCAGGCCGGAGAAGTCGAGCAGCGGGTTGTCTTGCAGGGTATGGTCAGGCATCCGGGATTCCGTGGTGATAAGGGGGAACGCGGTTTACAGTGAAGTGCTCAGCATGGCTAATATTCTACAAGGTCCCGATATGCATGCCACGAGGCATGGCCGAGCAGCGGCATGAAAACGATCAGACCGAAGAAGAGGGTGAGAAAACCGAGCCCGGTCAGTATGACCACAATCGTACCCCAGAGGATCATCAGCAGCAGATTGGCATCGACGCTTCGCAGACTGGTTCGGATGGCAATGCCGCAGGGGAGCTGGCGATCGAGCAGCATCGGTACCGAGACGACGGTGATGGAAAATACGAACAGGGCCAGCGCTCCGCCGATCATGATCCAGATCAACAGCAGATCGCGATGGTCGGCCGACAGGTGGATTTCTGCCAGCAATTCGAGAAGATCCGGGGTAATCGTCGGCGCCAGCAAGGCGAACAGCCAGGTCGTGATTCGTTCCCAGGTCAGCCCGATCATTGTCAGAAGCAGGCCCATCATGGCGAGTTCAGGCGCATTGCGCCGGCCACCGGCGAATGAACTGAAGAAAGTCGAAGTCTGGCCGGCTGCGCGGCGGCGGCTGATCTCGTACAACCCACCAGCGAGAAACGGGCCGACCAGAAAGAAGCCGGAAGTTGCGATGATGAACAGTTGCCCTTTGTGCCACGCAAAAATCGTGATCACGTCGCCAGCAATCGCAAACAACAGACCATAGGCAAGGCTGGCGATCGGGTTGGCGCAGAGGTCGGCCCAACCCGCCTCCAGCCAGGCGAACGGTCGGCCGACGGAGACGCTGCGGACTTGCGGCAGGATGTGGCTGCAGTCAGGGGGGCTTGGCTCCAGATACATGCGTTCTCCTCGCTGAGGTGGGCGTAGACGGACGTGTCTTGCTGCGGGTCTCCGTGCTTCGGTCAATCGACAAATGCTTCGCCGGTCAGGCGCTCGCATGCCTCTACGTATCTGGCGCGAGTGGCGGCGAGCACCGCTGGTGGCAGGCGGGGACCCGGCGCCTGCTTGTTCCAGGCCAAGGTTTCAAGATAGTCGCGGACGTACTGCTTGTCGTAGGACGGCGGATTGCTGCCGTCGTGATAGGCGTTGGCCGGCCAGAAGCGTGACGAGTCGGGGGTCAGTGCTTCATCGATCAGGTGCAGCGTGCCCACAGCATCGACGCCAAATTCGAATTTGGTATCGGCAATGATGATCCCGCGTGCCGCCGCGTATTCTGCGGCGGTGAGGTACAGCGCGATGGCCGCGTCGCGCGCCTGCGTGACGATTGCTTCCCCGCTCTGACCGGTTGCCGCCAGCAGTGCGGCGAGCGCCAGCGTACAGTCTGCCTGGGCGCGTTCGAACGAAACGTTTTCGTCGTGATTGCCGACGGCTGCTTTGGTCGCCGGAGTGAAGATCGGCTGCGGCAGCCGGCTCGCGAGCCGCAGACCGGGCGGTAGCCGGATCCCGCAAACACAACCGCTGGCCTGGTAATCCTGCCATCCCGAGCCGATCAGATAGCCGCGCACCACCGCTTCGATCGGTAGTGGTTGCAGGCGCTTCACGACCAGCGAACGGCCTCGTACCTGCGCTCGCTCGCTGGCGGCTACGACCGTTTCGGGGTCAATGCCGGTCAGTTGGTTGGGGATGATGCCGGCGAGTCTGGCGAACCAGAAGCCGGCCAGCCGCGTCAGCACCTTGCCCTTGTCGGGCACCGGGTCCGGCAGGATGACATCAAAGGCCGAAAGGCGATCGCTGGTCACGATCAGCAGCTTTTCGGTATCGATGGCATAAATGTCGCGCACCTTGCCGCGGCCGAGCAGCGGCAAACTGGTGATCGTCGATTCAAAGAGGGCTTCGGTCACGTTGTTGATCCATTGATTGAGTGCCATGACAAAGGAATGAGCCGGCGAGTGGATGGCGGGCAGCGTCCGCCGATCTGCCAAGAACTCTCGGTCGCCAAGCGACCGCCTGCAGGCGGGACACCCCCGAGCCCCGGTCCTGGGGGGTCAGATCATGTACGGCTGTGGATCGCCGACACGGACGATCTTCAGCGTATTGGTACCGCCGCTGGTCCCCATCGGATCGCCGGCGCTGAGAACGATCAAGTCTCCATTTTCCACGATTCCCTCATTCCTCAGCAACTGCTCGGCGTCGTAGAGCAGTTCATCGCGAGTTGCCGGCCGTTGTTTCATGAACAAGGGAAATACCGACCGGTAGAGGCTCATCCTGGTGACTGCGTCGGCTTGCGGGGTCAGAGCATAGACCGGAACCCCGCAGTTCAGGCGGCTCATCCACAGGGCCGTCGCGCCCGTTTCGGTGAGTGCGGCGATCGCCTTGACCTTGAGATGGTGCGCCGTCCAGAGGGCAGCCAGGGAAATCGTCTGATCGATACGCGTGAAGACCTGATTCAGGAATTCGTGGTCGAGTGTCACGGCGGCAGACTTTTCGGCTTCCAGGCAGATGCGGGCCATCGCCTCGACGGTTTCGACCGGATACTTGCCGGATGCGGTTTCGGCCGAAAGCATGACCGCGTCGGTCCCGTCGAGCACCGCGTTAGCGACGTCGGAGACCTCGGCACGCGTTGGTGCCGGCGAGGAAATCATCGACTCCATCATCTGCGTTGCCGTGATCGCCAGCTTGTTCTTCTCGCGTGCCAGGCGAATCATGCGCTTCTGCAGTGCCGGAACGGCGGCATCTCCGACTTCGACAGCGAGGTCCCCGCGCGCGACCATGATGCCATCTGAGGCGGCGATGATCTCTTCGAGAGCGGCAACAGCCTCGACCCGTTCGATCTTGGCGATGGTCTGTGCCTGCCCACCCGCTGCGTGGATCAACTGTTTTGCCATGTACATGTCGGCCGCACTCTTGGGAAAGGAGACGGCCAGGAAATCGACTTCGATGCTTGCCGCAGTGCGGATGTCTTCCATGTCCTTGGCGGTCAGTGCAGGCGCCGAGAGGCCCCCTCCCTGGCGGTTGATCCCCTTATTGTCGGATAGCTCGCCACCGTGGCGAACGACAGTGAAGATCTCCGAACCGACGACGCGCTTGACGTCGAGGACGATGCGGCCATCGTCGAGCAACAGAACGCTACCGGCTGAAACGTCACGGGTCAGCGCCTTGTAGTCGAGGCCAACACGCTCGGCATTGCCCAGTTCGCATTGGGCGTCGAGGATGAAGCGTTCGCCGTTCTCAAGCTTGGCCTTGCCGTCAGCGAATTTTCCGACTCGGATCTTGGGTCCCTGAAGGTCAGCGAGAATCCCGACCGGGCGCCCAACGCGGGCGGCCACCTCACGCACCATTTGGGCACGGGCAACATGGTCTTCCGGTTTGCCATGCGAGAAGTTCAGGCGCACGACATCGACGCCAGCGAGGATCATACGCTCGAGTACTTTGTCATCAGATGAGGCCGGACCGAGGGTGGCAACAATCTTGGTATCGCGTGACAACATGGAGTTTCCTTGCGAGAGGGGCGCCCGAAAGCGCCCCTGATGGTCGGTTAGCGGGCCATTACCCGGACCATTTCCAGCACCTTGCAGGAATAGCCCCATTCGTTGTCATACCACGAAACGACCTTGACAAAAGTGCTGTCGAGGGCCATCCCGGCTTCGGCATCAAACACCGATGTGCAACTCTCGCCGCGGAAATCGGTAGCCACCACCTTCTCGTTCGTGTAGCCGAGAATACCCTTCATCGGGCCTTCGGAAGCCGCCTTCATGGCTGCACAGATTTCTTCGTAGGTGGCGTCCTTGTTCAGCTCTACGGTCAGGTCGACGACCGAAACATCGGACGTCGGCACGCGGAAGGCCATGCCGGTGAGCTTCTTGTTCAGCTCGGGAATGACCTTGCCGACTGCCTTGGCCGCACCGGTCGAGGACGGAATGATGTTCTCGAGGATGCCGCGGCCGCCGCGCCAGTCCTTGTTGGATGGGCCATCGACTGTTTTCTGGGTGGCCGTGGCGGCGTGCACGGTGGTCATCAGACCGCGCTTGATTCCCCAGTTGTCATGCAATACCTTGGCGACGGGCGCCAGGCAGTTGGTGGTGCAAGAAGCGTTCGAGATGATCGTCTGGCCGGCATAGGTCTGGTCGTTGACGCCGAACACGAACATCGGTGTGTCGTCCTTGCTGGGGGCGCTCTGAATGACCTTCCGGGCGCCGGCGGCGATATGCTTCTGGCACGATTCGGTGGTCAGGAAGAGGCCGGTCGAGTCGACAACGATGTCGGCGCCTACTTCATCCCACTTCAGCTCGGCCGGGTCCTTGACTGCAGTCAGGCGAATCTTCTTGCCATTGACGACCAGGGTGTTGCCTTCAACCGCAATGCTGCCCTGGAAGCGACGATGCACTGAGTCATACTTGAGCATGTACGCCAGGTAGTCGGGTTCGAGCAGGTCGTTGATGCCGACCACTTCGATGTCCGGGAAGTTCTGTACGGCAGCGCGAAACACCATTCTGCCGATACGGCCAAAGCCATTGATCCCTACTTTGATTGTCATGAAACGATCTCCTTGAGAAATTACAACAGTGATCTCACGGTGCTAACTGGGTGGGTCACCGTGAGACCGAGAAAGTCAAACCACTGGCCGGCAGGTGCCGACACTCCAAAGCGATCGATGCCGACCACGGCACCGTCGCGTCCAACATATTCAGTATTGATCCGTGAGCCTTCGAGAGAGCGAAACGATCGCGATCCGGCCAGGGGATAGGCCGGGTTGTGGCGCAGGTGGCGACGCGGGAAGAGTGTTGCAACATCGGCCATCTCATCGGCATGCCAGGATGGCCGGAGCTGGCTTGGTGGACCGTGCCCATGGCAAAGGCGCGGACGACGCTGGTCAGGGGGGGAAGCGCAGTAGGCACGATATTTCGCTGGTTCGGGGCAGGGGGGTCAGTCGCATGAGCAAATTATCCGCCAAAATGGAAGGCTGTGCCACTGTCCGTTACGAAGCATGGGTGGGCATCGGGCGGGGACTGGTTCCATTCTCTGGCGAGTGCTCAATAAGAAAGTAAAAACTAACTATAAATAGAAAAAAGTTTAACTTTTAATAATCAATATGGCCGCCTAAACTTGTCGCACATTATCCAACACGGCATCTACCCCCTATCGACACGGAGACAAGCATGGACCAATCGAATCGTTACGCCGACCTCAGCCTGAAGGAAGAAGAGCTGATCAAGGGGGGCAAGCACCTCCTAGTGGCGTACAAAATGAAGCCGAAAGCCGGCTATGGCTATCTTGAGTCGGCCGCTCACTTTGCCGCAGAATCTTCCACGGGCACGAATGTCGAGACCAGTACCACCGATGACTTCACCAAGGGAGTCGATGCACTGGTCTATTCCATCGACGAAGCGACCGAAGACATGCGCATTGCCTATCCGCTGGATCTGTTCGACCGCAACATGACCGATGGCCGCATGATGATGGTATCGGTTCTGACGCTGATCATCGGCAACAACCAGGGCATGGGCGACATTGAACACGGCAAGATTCATGATATCTTCATTCCCGAGCGCGCCATTCAGCTCTTCGACGGCCCGGCCAAGGACATCTCGGATCTGTGGCGGATTCTCGGACGCCCGCTCAAGGATGGCGGTTACATCGCCGGCACGATCATCAAGCCCAAGTTGGGGCTGCGTCCGGAGCCGTTCGCCAAAGCTGCCTACCAGTTCTGGCTGGGTGGCGATTTCATCAAGAATGATGAGCCGCAGGGCAATCAGGTGTTCTGCCCGGCGAGGAAAGTGTACCCCCTGGTCTATGACGCCATGAAGCGTGCCATGGATGAAACCGGACAGGCCAAGATTTTCTCCGCCAATATCACCGCCGATGACCATTACGAAATGCTCCATCGCGCCGACTTCATCCTGGAAACCTTTGGCCCCGATGCCGACAAGGTCGCTTTCCTGGTCGACGGTTTCGTGGGCGGCCCGGGCATGATCACCACCGCCCGCCGGCAATACCCCAACCAATATCTGCACTATCACCGTGCCGGTCACGGCATGATCACCTCGCCGTCCGCCAAGCGCGGCTACACGGCATTCGTGCTGGGCAAGATGGCGCGTCTGCAGGGGGCATCCGGCATCCATGTCGGTACCATGGGCTTTGGCAAGATGGAAGGCGAGAGCTCGGACAAGAACATCTGCTACATGCTGGAGCGTGACGAGTGCCAGGGTCCGGTCTATTACCAGAAGTGGTACGGCATGAAGCCGACCACCTCGATCATCTCCGGTGGCATGAATGCACTGCGTTTGCCGGGGTTCTTCGAGAATCTCGGCCACGGCAACGTCATCAACACCTCCGGAGGCGGTTCCTATGGCCACATCGACAGCCCGGCGGCTGGCGCGCTTTCGCTGCGGCAGGCTTACGAGTGCTGGAAGGCTGGCGCCGATCCGATCGAGTGGGCGAGGGAGCACCGGGAGTTCGCACGTGCCTTCGAGTCCTTCCCAGGTGACGCCGACAGGCTCTATCCGGGTTGGCGCGAGAAGCTCGGCGTTCATCGTTGAGATCGGATGAGCGAACACGAGGGACAGGAAATGACCGACAAGGAGCAATTCAGGGTAATCGAGGAACCTTTTTACCAGCCGCAAGGAAACGAGCTGGCTCTGTACGAAGCCGCTTACGCGGCGCGCCTGCCGGTGATGGTCAAGGGGCCGACCGGCTGCGGCAAGTCCCGCTTCATCGAATACATGGCCTGGAAGCTTGGCAAGCCGCTGATCACCGTTGCCTGCAACGAAGACATGACTGCTTCCGATCTGGTCGGGCGTTACCTGCTCGAAGCCAACGGCACACGCTGGCTCGACGGGCCGCTGACCATCGCCGCGCGCATCGGCGCGATCTGTTACCTCGACGAAATTGTCGAGGCGCGTCAGGACACGACAGTGGTGATCCATCCATTGACTGACCACCGGCGTACTCTGCCGCTCGACAAGAAGGGCGAGTTGATCCACGCGCATCCCGATTTTCAACTGGTCATTTCGTACAACCCTGGCTATCAGAGCTTGATGAAAGACCTCAAGCAGTCGACCAAGCAGCGTTTTACGGCTTTCGAGTTCGACTACCCCGATGCCGATCTCGAGGCCGCCATCCTTTGCAGTGAAAGCGGTATCGATAGCCGCATTGCCGGGCAACTGGTGAACATCGGCGCCTCCGCCCGCCGGCTCAAAGGTCATGGTCTCGATGAAGGGATCTCGACGCGTCTGCTGGTCTACGCGGCAACCCTGATCAAGGGCGGAGTCGCGCCCCGTGACGCCTGTCGAATGGCTCTGGTGCGACCGATCACCGACGACCATGATATCCGCGACACCCTGGATCACGCGATCGACGTGACCTTTGCCTGATCGTAATGGAATGTAAAAGCATGCCAGCAAACTCCTGCACAGACGAGCAGGCGGGTGCCGCCTGGGACGAACGCCTGCGCCTGTACCGCGAGCAACTCGACTGCCGCTTTCCGCAGGTCAATGAGGTCTTCGAGGACTGTCTGGTCGAGGCCTTGCGCGTGCTTACCGCCGAGGGCGTCAGCGCCTACCTCGACTACGCACGTTTTCTGAGTCGCATGGGGCGTGGCGTCGAACCGGTCCTGGCATTCCTCGAGAAGTGGCCAGCGATTGCTGCCATCCTTGGGGAAGACGCCTTGCCGCTGCTCACCCGGACCGTGCACAGGCTCTGGAAATCACCGAATGGCAAGGCCATCCTCCCTTTCCTGCAAAGCCTGGCAGCGGTCTCCCGACGGCTGGGGGCACGCGAGCAGATGCAACATTACCTGGACCTTGCGGTGGACTTCATGGAGCGCACCACCGGTTCAATCCATGGTATCCACCAGACCTTCGCCAGCCCAGGGCTCCCGGAGTTTTTCGCCCAGGCGCCGCGGCTGCTCAATGCGCTGACCATCACCGGGCTAAGAAACTGGCTTGACTACGGCATCCGCAACTACCACAACCATCCCGAACGCCAGCGTGCCTACTTCAGCCTGCAGTCGGCCGACAGCCGCGCCGTGCTGCACCGCGAGCGGCACGGCACGCTCCTGCTCGACAACGAACGCCGGCTCGATCTCTACCTGCGTGCTCTGTGGCAAGACAGCGCGCAACTGGTTCCTTACGCCAGCGACATCGACCAGGCACGGCCGTCGGTTCCCTACGACGACCCATCGGGAATCCGTCTGCCCGACGTGCTCGACGACGCCGGTGGTGTTTCCGGCATCGACCGCTACCGCGTGACACTGGCCCATATCGCAGCGCATCGGCGCTGGAGCCAACCGATGTTTGCCGACAACTTCAGCCCCATGCAGCGCATGGCGATCGAGTTCTTCGAAGACTGTCGCATCGAAACGCTGATCCTGCGCGTCTATCCTGGCCTGCGTGGCAGTTTCCTGGCGCTGCATCCGAGGCCGGTGGAGGGTGCCTGCAACCCCGAGACGCATTCCTGCCTCCGCCATCGTCTGGCGATGCTGTCACGCGCCGTGCTCGACCCCGAGCACGGCTACCAGGACGTGCTCCTGCTGGAGTTCGTGCGGCGCTTCCAGGAAACGCTGCAGCAAGGCGATTCGAGCAGCGAAGAAATCGCCCGGCTCGCACTCTCCTACGTCGCACGCACCCGACGTCAGAGCGACCAACTGGCCAGCGTCTTGTTTACCGATAGCGAGGTCAGCTATCGCGACGACAATCGCCATCTCTGGCGCTTCCACGAGTTGAGCGACGACGAGGAAATGTTCGACGAGCCGCGTTCAACGACCGCCGCCACCGAAGTCGAACGCCTGCCGCCGCGCCACTACCCGGAGTGGGACTACCAGAGCCAGAGCTACCGGCCGGATTGGGTGAGCCTCTACGAATCGCTGCACCCGAGTGCTGATGCCCGTGACATCGAACGCCTGCTGGAAAAACACGCAGCGCTGGCTCGGCGGCTGAAGCGCCTGCTGGATCTGCTGAGACCACAGGAACGAGTCCGCATCCGCTATCAGGAAGAAGGCAGCGAACTCGATCTCGACATTGCCATTCGTTCGCTGATCGATTTCAAGGGCGGTGCCCATCCCGACCCGCGCATCAATATGAGCCACCGCAGCAGCGGCCGCAATCTGGCGGTGCTGCTCCTGCTCGACCTCTCGAAGTCGCTGGCCGATAGGATCACGGTAGGCAAGAACGGTGGCCAACAGAGCATTCTTGAACTCAGTCAGGAAGCAGTATCGCTGCTCGCCTGGTCGATCGAGCAGCTCGGCGACCCCTTCGCCATTGCCGGTTTCCACTCCGACACCCGTCACGATGTCCGCTACCTGCACCTCAAGGGTTACAGCGAAAGCTGGGGTGATCCCGTCAAGAGCCGCCTCGCCGCGATGCAGGCTGGCTATTCGACACGCATGGGCGCGGCGATGCGTCATGCCGCGCACTACCTCGGCGCACAAAAAACCGGGAAGAAACTGCTGCTTGTCCTGACCGACGGCCAGCCTGCCGACGTCGACGTTCATGATCCGCGCCTGCTGATCGAAGACGCCCGCAAATCGGTCGGTGAACTCGACCAGAAGGGCATCTTCACCTACTGCATCAGTCTCGACCGCAAGGCCGACGACTACGTCAGCGACATCTTCGGTCGGAGGTTTTCGGTGATCGACCGCGTCGAGCGTTTGCCGGAGCGACTGCCCGAATTGTTCATGGCGCTGACCCGGTAGCGGGGAATTTGCCTGCCGATTCCTTCGACGCCGAAACAGGAATCCCGGAGAGGGATCACAACCTCGGGTTATTATCAGAGGCGTCCATTCGGTTTCGCCGGTAGTTTCGAGGCTGACGAGCACGTCTCCTGGTGACGGCTCGTTCAGCGGACCCCGGTGGGCGAGAAACTCGGCCGCTGCCCGAACCTCGAGATCGCGGAGACGAGCTGCGATTGCTAACTCCTGGTCGCCGCGGGACGAGTTTGAGCCAGTCCTCGGCTGCTCTTCCGCGTGTTCTCGCAATCCGATCCAAGTTTGACGACCATTCATCGGGTGTCATACACTTCCCACAAGCCGTTCGATTACCTATCCATTGAAATGTGCAAGGTTAAATCGGCCGAAGAAATTCGTTTGTCGCCGTTGTTCATCGCAAGTTCTTTGCTTCCCCGCCTGAATATTTCATTCAACCTACGTTTTGGAGAGAGCGCACATGTCGATCACGTTCAACGATCCCTTGTTCTCGTCGCAGTGGTACCTAGTCAACACCGGCCAGCGCGGCGGAACTTCGCGCCTCGACATCAATGTGAAGTCGGCTTGGGACAAGTACACCGGCAAGGGTGTGATCGTGGCCGTCAACGACGATGGCATGGATCTTACCCATCCTGATCTAGTGGGTAATCTGCTGACCAACCTCGCCTACGACTCGGGGCGCGACACCGTCGGGCAGGGATTCGTCGGTGCGGCCAACTCGCATGGCACCGTGGTGGGTTCCATCGTCGGAATGGTCGCCAACGACGGCATTGGTGGTGTCGGTGTTGCATACGAAGCCAAGATCGTTCCGGGGCTTGCTTTTGGCGCGGCCGGCACCAATACTGCCAATCTGTTTCTGGCCAATCTGGCCGCGGGCGCGGGTGTCAGCGTCAACTCCTGGGGGTTAGATCCCGCGTTCGCCGAGAATTTCGGGGCTTCTGGGTCACTCTCCGACCAAGCATGGGGCGCGGCTCTGCTTCGCGCCGCGAGCGAAGCCCGTGGCGGCAAGGGAATGGTGATTGAAGTGTCGGGCGGGAACGAGCGTGGCAACAATGCGGACGCCGCCATGTCCAACTTCACCGGGAACAAGCTAACGATCGCGGTCGGAGCAATCACGGAGACTGGCGCGCCCACGCCCTATTCAACTCCGGGTGCGAGCTTGCTGGTAACCGCGCCGGGGGGCGTGTCCAGCGGCGACCAATCTTTGAATGAGGGTTTTGGCATCTCATCGGCGGACGTGCAGGGCACCGCCGGCTATAACACCACCGCCGGCGCGGCCGGCGACTATGCCTATCAGAACCAGGGTACCTCTTACTCAGGACCGATGGTGGGCGGCGCAGCGGCCCTGATGCTGCAGGCGAATCCGACTCTGGGCTTTCGCGACATCTCGACCATCCTGGCGCTCACGGCGCGCAAAGTGGATGCGACCAATGCCAGCTGGTTCCAGACGCACGCAAGCGACTGGAACCTGGGCGGTATGCATTTCTCGCGCGATTTCGGCTATGGCCTGATGGACGTATCGGCGGCCGTGCAACTTGCGGAGTCCTGGACCTTGCCGGCAGGTACGGTCGCCAACTGGCAAAATGCAGAAGGAGTATCGGCGACCGCTAGCGCCGCCATCCCCGACATCAGTCCGGCCGGGCTCACGGTGACGGCCAGCGTGGCCAGCAACGTGCGCATCGAGCGCATGGAGTTCGACCTCAATCTCACTGCCACCAACCCCAGCCAGCTGAGCGCCACTATCACTTCACCCAGCGGCACCACCGTGACGCTGTTCGATCAGCCACTGACCCGCAATCTGGTCAGTGGCGTACCCGACATGAGCACGCCCGAGCCCTCCTGGCCGTCCACCTTCACCATCGGATCGACGGCGTTCCTTGGCGAACCCAGCTCCGGAACCTGGACGCTGAAACTCACCGACAAGGTCGCAGGCGAGGTCGCAACGTACAACAGCCTGACCGTGCGTGCCTGGGGCTCGGCAATCACGGCAGACTCGCAATATGTGCTGACCGATGAGTTCTCCGTAGCGAACACCACGCTGACCGACTCAAGCGGCACGGATACGCTCAATGCCGCCGCTGTGACCGGCGCGGTGCGGCTGGATCTGATTGCGGGTGACCAGTCCACGGTGGGCGCGGGTCAATTCGCCATAGCTTCCGGCTCGGTCATCGAGAACGCGATCGGCGGTCTTGGGAACGACACGCTGATCGGCAACGCCGCCAACAATGTCCTGCGCGGCAATGCGGGCAACGACACCATAGACGGCAGTACCGGCATCGACACGGTGGTGTTCGGCAGCGGCCGGACCAACTACGCGCTGACCAAGACGGGTTCCGGCTTTACCGTCCTGGCGATAAGCGGGACAGACGGGACCGACACCATCAGCGGCGTGGAACGCCTGCAGTTCTCCGATGCCAAGCTTGCGCTCGATCTGGACGGCAACGCGGGCAAGACCGCCAAACTACTGGGCGTCGTATTTAGTCCTGCCTCGGTGTCAAACAAGCAGTTTGTCGGCATTGGTCTGAGCCTGCTTGATGGCGGGATGGCATACCCGGACCTGATGGGGGCGGCGCTGAGGGCTGCGGGCGCGACCAGCAATTCCGCAGTGGTCAATCTGCTATGGAATAACCTGTTTGGCTCTGCACCGACTTCAGAACAAGCCAAGCCGTTCGTCGATCTACTTGATAATGGCACCCTTGGTGCAGGCGCGCTGGGCGTCGCTGCCGCGGAATTGCAGCTGAATCAGAGCAACATCAACCTGGTCGGCCTGCAGCAGACGGGAATCGAATACGCGTAGTGTTTTCGATTCATCTGTCTTACAAGCCTGCGTACTTCACAAGTCGGCGCCGGCGAGGCGGCTTCCTCAAGCCACGCGGCACGCCAGCTCCGCTTCGCGCTTGGCGGGGGCGTCTCTGCGATGAAGGCGATGATTCGAATCTCGACGCCGCACTTGGGGCAGGTGAGCGGGAACACTTCGTCGATGCGCGCGAGCAGCAGCGCCCAGGCATATCGGGCTACCCAGCGGACGACGCTTCCTCCGCCACGGCATCCGCCATCGGCTGATGGCGGCTTGGGTGTCGCCGCCAGCGCTGTGACGGCTGATCAAAGCGGCGCATTGGGCGCCAGTACGCCATAGGTACGATGCAGGTGGAGATTGAGAGGCGGAATGGCGGAATCAGCGTGGCGAGGCGGTTCAGCAGTTCGAGGGGTGTCAGGATCTGGCTGACGCATCCGCCCGGCTCCGGCTTGCGGCTCTCATAGACGAGGTGCTTCGCATCGATCTGGCGCAGCCGTTTCTGCGCGAAGGCCGAGCGGGTGTAATAGCGCAGCAGGCGCTTCCGCCCTTGACCCGGCTCCAGGTCGGCAATTTTTGTGCCCGATTTATTGGCTGCGCCGGATTTCCGGGGTTATTGGCCGCTATTGACACGCGCCGGACGGAATAACTGACGATCCGTTTGCGCAGCGTCGCCTGCCATCGTGCCAGCGTTTCCGCTGTGAGGTGCATATCCTCAAAAGTTCGAGTTGCGAATGTTGGCGGTGAAGAACTCGACGAGGCGTCGGCTGCAGGACAAATTTGTTACGCGAAGTGCAACTTTTACACCGTGACCCAGCCTTCAAACTCTAGCAGTGGCCGGCCCAAGGACTGGTTGATCAGGACGCCCAAGGTATGCGCGGCCACCTTCCTGTAGATGCGGGAAACCAACGGCAAGAGTTTTCGCGCACCGTTACGTTCCATGGAAAAGCTTTCTGCCAGTTGTCCGATGACCGTTTCGATACGGCGGCGCACCGAGACGATTTGCGCCACGAACGATTTCGGACGGGAGTCCTTCATGTGGTCGCGCCAAGGCGTAGGGAGCGCGATCCCCATTCCGGACAGATCCTCGGTCAGGACGGGACGTATGAAGCCCTTGTCGCCGAGCAATGCCCCGCGAATGCGCTCCAGCAGGGGCAGGTCGAAGACGGAATCGCGTTCATCCATACTGGCCGCGGTCAGGGTGACGCCCGCAATGACGCCTTCCGCCGTCGTGAGAAGCATGGCGTGGAAGCCGAAGTCATACGGGTCTTGGGAGGCGCAGAATCCCCAATCCGCTTCCCCGCGGAAGAGCGTGTGGCGACTCACCCGTTTGGGGGGGCACACGGGTACCGGGAATCCGTCCACCAGAGGCACGGGAGCCTCGAACGCCCCCAGCGTCCCGGCCCAGTGTGGATGCAGGAGGGCTTTGATCTGCCCAAGGTTGGCCAGTTGCCGGACGAAGGTCGAACGGTCGCCCCAGTGGGGAAACCCGGTGGCCCCGTGTCGGCGCCAGTACTCCCCGATAGCCTTGTCACCGTGATACCCGAAAAACGCGCCGACAAACTCCATCATCAGACATGGATCAGACATGATCTGCAATTCACTGATTCAATGCTGCATTAGAATTTCTATATGCGACTGCCCTGGGGGGGCTGGCCTGCCTGCTGCCTGCGACGTGCCCCTCTGTTACAATTCCATGCTTGTCCAATGCTGGCTGGTGGACCTTCGGGGAGGCGCCAGCTCCCCCCGGTTTCTTTTCCCTAGATAGAGTAGAGGCAATCATGCAACCCACAGCGAAACCCAAAAACCCCAATTTTTCATCAGGTCCTTGCAGCAAGCGCCCGGGCTATGATGTCAGCGCCCTGGCACTAGACACCCTGGGCCGCTCGCACCGCTCGGCACTGGGCAAGAAAGCCCTTGCGCTGGCGTGCTCGGAAACCGCTCGCATCCTCGGTTTGCCGGAAGGCTATCGCGTCGGTGTCGTGCCGGGGTCGGACACGGGTGCGGTGGAAATGGCGATGTGGTCCCTGCTGGGTCAGCGCGGTGTCGACGTTCTGGTCTGGGAATCCTTTGGCGCGGGTTGGGCGACGGATGTGGTCAAGCAACTGAAACTTGCCGACGCGCGCGTCCTGAAGGCCGATTATGGTGACATCGTCGATCTCGCGCAGGTGAATTTCGATCATGACGTAGTGTTTACCTGGAACGGTACGACTTCCGGCGTCAAGGTGCCCAATGGTGACTGGATTCCGGATGAGCGCGCCGGCCTGACGATCTGCGATGCCACTTCGGCGGTTTTCGCCATGGACCTGCCCTGGGACAAGCTCGACGTGGTGACCTTCTCCTGGCAGAAGGTCCTGGGCGGTGAGGGCGCTCACGGCATGCTGGTCCTCGGCCCACGCGCGGTTGCCCGTCTGGAAAGCTACAGCCCGCCGTGGCCGCTGCCCAAGGTGTTCCGCCTGACCTCCGGCGGCAAGCTCAGCGAAGGCATCTTCCGCGGGGAAACGATCAACACCCCGTCGATGCTCTGCGTTGCCGACTATCTCGACGCCTTGCAATGGATCGAGGCGATTGGCGGTGTCCCGGCGGCGATCGCGCGCAGCGAGGCCAACCTGGCGGTGATCGCCGAGTTTGTCGCCGCCAACGACTGGATCGCCTTTTTGGCCAAGGATCCGGCAACGCGCTCGAACACCAGCGTCTGCCTGAGTGTGCAACTCGACGCTGAGCAGGTGAAGAAGCTCGTCAAGCTGCTCGACAGCGAAGGTGTTGCTTTCGACATCGGTTCGTACAAGGACGCTCCGGCAGGAATTCGCATCTGGTGTGGGTCAACCGTCGAGACTGCCGACCTGCAGGCGCTGATGCCATGGCTGGCCTGGGCCTATCAGCAGGTCGCCGCCTGATTCCCGTCATTCCACCGATCACCTATCCGGGTCACATTGCCATGTACAAGGTCAGAACCTACAACAAGATTTCGATCAAGGGTCTCGATCGATTTCCGCGTCAATCCTATGAAGTCGGTAGCGACATCGCTCACCCCGACGCTTTTCTCCTGCGCAGCCAGAAGTTGCAGGGTATAGACGTTCCCGCCTCGCTGCTGGCCGTCGCCCGCGCCGGCGCCGGGGTCAACAATGTTCCCGTCGCCGAGTACAGCAAGCAGGGGATCGTGGTGTTCAACACCCCGGGAGCCAATGCCAACGCCGTCAAGGAACTGGTGATGGCCGGCATGCTGCTGAGCGCGCGCGGCATTGTCGACGGCATGAACTATGTGCAGTCGCTCGCCGATCTGAAGGATCCGGCGGAGATGTCACCGCTCGTCGAAAAGGCCAAATCCCGCTTTGCCGGCCACGAGATTCGTGGCAAGACGATCGGTATCGTGGGTCTCGGAGCCATCGGCTCGATGGTCGCCGACATGGCGCTGGCGATGGGCATGACGGTGATCGGTTTTGACCCGGTGTTGTCGATCGATGCAGCCTGGCGCCTGTCGAACGAAGTCAGCCGCATGGAAAACCTGCAATCCCTGCTTGCCCGTTCCGACTACGTTTCGCTGCATGTGCCGGCGGTCGATGCCACCCGGCATATGCTCAACGACGACACCCTGGCAGTCATCAAACCTGGCGCCGTGCTGCTCAACTTTGCCCGGGACGCGATCGTGGATTCGGCGGCGGTCCTGCGCAGTCTTGACTCCGGCCGGCTCGGCAAATACGTCTGCGATTTTCCCGAGCCCGCTCTGCTCGGACACCCGCGAATCATTGCCATGCCGCACATCGGCGCCAGTACCGAAGAATCCGAGGAGAACTGTGCGGTGATGGCTGCCAACCAACTGGTCGACTATCTGGAAAACGGCCACATCGTGAACTCGGTGAACTTTCCGAAGATCAGTATGGAGCGCAGTCCGGGCACCTCGCGGATCACTTTCTCCAACGACAATGTTTCCGGTGTTCTCGGCCATGTTCTGTCCATTCTTGCCAACCACCAGGTCAATGTCGTGGACATGATGAACAAGAGTCGCGGCGAACTGGCCTTCAACATCGTGGACGTCGAGAAAAAGCCTTGTGAAGAGGTGATCAACGCCATCAAGGCGGTCGAACGCGTGATTCGCGTACGCGTGATCTAAGGTTCTCCCCGAAACGGCGAGCTGGGCCGACTCGCCAGTCGGACTTCATGTACAGCAGCCACTCCCTGTGGCTGGAACCAGGTCGATCGAAAGCGGGTCATAGGCCGGTCAAGGCGGTTTGGCGTCGACCTTCGCCGGCCCACCGCATCGATGAATGGAGGAATCCATGCCGCTTCAACTGCTCGCAAACCTGGGCTGGCACGAGGTCTCGGTCCTGCTCTTCGCGCTGTTCCTGGCGCTGGTCTTCTTTCTGGTCCTCCGTCAGAATCAGAAGGATTTTCTCGAAATCGAGGCCTGGGTGACTGAAGAGGAACCTGGGTTCTAGTCCCCGCGCGAGCGGCAACCCGGCGCTCTCCGGAGCATCTGGATGCCTTGGCCAATCGTCAGTGCATTACTCGGAACGAGAACGGTTGCGTTTGCACGGCGCAGCGTGCGCGGCTGCCCGCAATGTTATAGACTGGCCACGGGCGTGGATCGGAGGACACGAATTCACGGTCTCTTACACATCGATGAACAGGAAGGGTACAAGGGGCTGACATGAACGTTGAAATGGAAAAAGAAAATGCGCCGCCGGTAGAGGCGGTCGGCGATCTGCTGGTGGGGCGCGAAGAACGGCGTACCGGACTCAGTGTGGATGCGCTGCGACGAGCCATCCTCGACAAACTGGTCTATGTGCAGGCGCGCTTCCCGCAGGTGGCAACGCGGCGTGACTGCTTCATGGCGCTCGCGCAGGCAGTACGCGACCGCCTGCTGCAACGCTGGGTACAAACTGCGCGTACCTATCGCGATCGGGGCAGCCGTACCGTCTGTTACATGTCCGCCGAATTCCTGATCGGTCCGCAACTCGGCAACAACCTGATCAATCTCGGGATCTTCGACAAGGCCCGGCAGGCCACCCAGGAATTCGGGCTTGATCTGGAGATGCTGCTCGACCAGGAAGAGGAGCCGGGGCTTGGCAACGGCGGTCTCGGACGTCTGGCAGCGTGTTACCTTGACTCGCTGGCAACCCTCGAAATTCCCGCCATCGGTTATGGCATCCTGTATGAGTTCGGAATCTTCACACAGGCGATTCGCGATGGGCAGCAGGTCGAGCTGACCGACAAGTGGTTACGTGCCGGGAGCCCTTGGCTGATCCACCGTCCGAGCATCGCTTTCGATATCAAGCTCGGCGGCCATACCGAATTTCAGTTCGAGGCAAACGGCGAACGCCGCCTGCGCGTGCAATGGATTCCGGCAAAGGTGGTTCGCGGTACTGCCTGGGACATGCCGGTGCTGGGTTACGGAGTGAACACCCCGAACCGGCTCCGGCTGTGGAGCGCAGAGGCGCCGGAGAGTTTTGATTTCGCGGCCTTCAATGCCGGTAACTACTATCAGGCAGTCGATGCCCAGATTCGCTCCGAGACCATCACCAAGGTGCTGTATCCGAACGATGAAACGGAAGCGGGCCAGGAACTCAGGCTCGAGCAACAATACTTCTTCGTGGCTTGCTCGCTGAAGGACATGATCCGCCTGCAACTGCAGCGCGAGAAGAACCTCGATCATTTCGACGAGAAATTTGTTATCCAGCTCAACGATACGCATCCGTCGATCGCTGTGGCGGAACTGATGCGCCTGCTGGTCGACGAATATATGATGGAGTGGGACCCGGCCTGGGCGATTACCCGCAAGACCTTTGCCTATACCAACCACACGCTGCTGCCGGAGGCGCTCGAAAAGTGGCGACTGGCCTTGTTCAAGCGCGTGCTGCCGCGGCATTTCGAGATCATTTGCGAGATCAACCTGCGTTTCCTCGACGAAGTCCGGATTCGCTATCCGGGCGACGACGCGCGACTGAGAAGGATGTCACTGATCGACGAGGATGGTGCGCACTACGTGCGCATGGCGAATCTGGCGGTCGTCGGCAGCTTCGCGGTGAATGGCGTGGCCAGGCTGCATTCCGAGCTGCTCAAGTCGGATGTCCTCAAGGATTTCTACGAGATGTGGCCGGAGAAGTTCAACAACAAGACCAATGGAGTCACGCCGCGCCGCTTCGTGGTCCTGGCGAATCCGACGATGTCCGGGCTGATCGAGGAAACCATCGGTCCTGGCTGGGTGACCGACATGAAACGGCTGCGTGAACTCGAACCGTATGCCGACGATCCCGCCTTCCGCGAATCCTGGCGGCGGATCAAGACCGGCAACAAGAGCCGGCTGGTCGGCGAGATCAAACGTTTTGTCCATGTCGATGTCGATCCGGCGTCGATGTTCGACGTCCAGGTCAAGCGTTTGCATGAGTACAAGCGGCAGCATCTCAACATTCTGCACGTGGTTTCCTTGTACAAGCGCCTGAAGGACAATCCCGACCTCGTGATCGCGCCCCGCACCGTGATCTTCGGGGGCAAGGCGGCGCCGGGTTACTTCATGGCCAAGCTGATCATCCGGCTGATCAACGCCGTTGCTGACGTGATCGGACGCGATCCGGCGATGCACGGCAAGCTGCAGGTGGTTTTCTTTCCGAACTACAATGTCAAGCATGCCCAGTCGATCTTTCCCGCAGCCGATCTGTCCGAACAGATTTCACTGGCCGGCAAGGAAGCTTCCGGGACCGGCAACATGAAGTTCCAGATGAACGGTGCGCTGACCATCGGCACGCTCGACGGCGCCAACGTTGAAATCCGCGAGGAAGTCGGCGACGACAACTTCTTCCTGTTCGGGATGAGCACGCCCGAGGTCATGGAACTGAGAAGGACGGGCTACCGACCACGGACCTACTACGACGCAAACCCGCACCTGCGCGAAGTAATCGACCTGATCGCTAGTGGCTTCTTCACCAAGGGAGACCGCGAGATCTTCCGGCCCCTCATCGATCACCTTCTCAACCATGATGAATACATGGTATTGGCCGACTTCCAGTCGTACATTGATTGTCAGGCCAGAGTCTCGGAGGCCTATCTGGATGTCGATCGCTGGACGCGAATGTCGATTCTCAACGTTGCACGCTCAGGTTTCTTTTCTTCCGACCGGGCGATCCGCGAGTACTGCGACGAGATCTGGAATGTGAAGCCAGTGCGTATCGAACTCAGTCACCTGTCAGGCGAAGACATGCAGTTTACGCGTGCCATTGCCGGAGCAGATTGAGGGATCGCAGCCGGGGGGGCCGGTCTGCCCGGTTGCAATTAATGTGAAAATCGCGTCAGCAACGCACGAATCTCCCCCTCCCCCCACTTGCGGGGGAGGGGCGGGGGAGAGTGAATCGGCCATGACTTTCATGATCGGGGGGTGCCTGGAAAAGTCATGACCGGTTGCTTGCCGTGCAGGTCGCAAAAGCCGTTACCACCGCCCTGGCCAGCAGCGCCTGGTCGTCGGCCGGACTGACCGCCGGCAGATTGGCGAACAGCCGCTACCAGCGCCGGACCTTGATGATGTGCGCCATCTTCGTGGTCGGAGCGAGCTCGACATAGGCCGTCGGACCATGCCAGCGATAGCGCTCGCCGGAGAGCAGGTCGTGTGCCTGGTACTGCTCGTCCTCCGGAATTCCGAAGGTGCCCAGTGGCACATGCAGGATCGAGTGGTGCGCGTGGAAGGGGTCGAGATTGACCACGCAGATGACAATGTCCGAACGGTCTTCGGTCATTTTGGCATAGGCGAGGATGTTGGGATTGTCGGCATTCAGGAAGAGCACATTGTTATAGGTCTGCAGGGCAGGGCATTCCTGGCGGATCTGGTTGATCCGGGTGATGATGTCGACGATGTTGCCTGGGGCTTTCCAGTCGCGCATCTTGATCTCGTATTTCTCCGAGTCGAGGTATTCTTCCTTGCCGGGAATCGCCTCGTTCTCGCACAGCTCGTAGCCGCTGTAGATGCCGTAGACGCTTGACAATGTCGCGGCCAGCACGGCACGCATGATGAATGCCGGGCGGCCGCCGAACTGCAGGATCGGAGGCAGGATGTCGGGGGTATTGGCAAAAAAGTTGCCGGTAAAGTACTCCTTCATCTCGCCACTGGTCAGTTCGCTGACGTACTCGGTCAGGTCATGCTTGTGGTCGCGCCAGGTGAAGTAGGTGTAGGACTGGGCGAAACCGACTTTCGCCAACAAGCGCATCATCTTCGGTTTGGTGAAGGCTTCGGCCAGGAAGATGACTTGTGGGTGCTGCCGGTGCACTTCGCCGATCACCCATTCCCAGAACGGTACCGGTTTGGTGTGCGGATTGTCGACCCGGAAGGTGGTAACGCCCTTGCCGATCCAGAACAGGAAAATCTCAAGCATTTCCTGCCACAGCCCGGCGCGGTCGCTGGTCCCGAAATTCAGCGGGTAGACATCCTGATACTTCTTGGGCGGGTTTTCGGCGTACTTGATCGATCCATCGGGACGATGGAAAAACCAGTCCGGATGCTCGGCGACATAGGGGTGGTCGGGTGAACAGTTCATCACATAATCGAGTGCAATCTCGATTCCCAACTCACGGCAGGTGGCGACAAACTGGTTCCAGTCGTCCCAGGTCCCGAGTTGCGGCTCCAGCGCCATATGGCCGCCGTGTTTGTTGCCGATCGCCCAGGGACTGCCAACGTCGCCCGGCACGGCCACCAGACTGTTGTTCTTGCCCTTGCGAAAGCTATGGCCAATGGGGTGGATCGGCGGCAGATAGACGACGTCGAAGCCCATCGCCTTGATGTCGTGCAGTCGACGGATGCTGTCCTGCAGCGTGCCATGACGGTACGGCAGATTGCTTTGCGAACGCGGGAAGAACTCGTACCAGGCGGCAAAACGGGCAATGGGCCGATTGACCATGATCGTCAAGGGCGGTGTCATTTGATGGCCCTCGCTGCGATCAGGGTAGCTGGCCATCATGCTGTGCATGACTTTGCCGATGCCGAGGTCGATGGCACCACGCTGCTCACCGGCAGCCAGCGCAGTTTCAATGGCCGCGATGATGCCCAGCATCCGGCTGAGATCCTCGCCTTGTGCCACGGCGGCCGATTTCTTGAGAATCACCAGACCCTCCAGCAGTTCGCTCCGGAGGTCGGCACCGGGCACACTTTTCTTGGTGATTTCGTCCACCCACGACAGATAGATTTCGGCGTAGGCTTCGATGGTGTACTCCCAGCGGCCGATCGCGGTGACGATAAATTCCCCGAACCAGCGGTCGTTGTCACCCTGCGTCATCGCGCTTTCCTGCCACTCATCGTCCCCGACCTGGCGTATCTTGAGCACGGCCGCCAGCTTGAAGTGGCCCTCCTTGTAAATGTCGGCACTGACGGTGATTTTTTCGCCGACAACGCGCTTGATGGGGAAGCGGCCGCCGTCCACTTTCGGCTCGACTGCTTCGATGACTACACGAGGGTATTCTTTGGGAATCATCATCCTGCTCCTAAATCCTGAATCCTGGACCGGCGAGGCCGGACGCCTTGGGTCTGTAGGGGTGACGGCTGGTGCGCGCCGACAGCATGCACATGCAGGTTGACGGTCGCAAGCCGGTTGTCGACGTGGCCGTCGACAACCGCCGACATCACTTCAGCAGCGAATCGTAGAGTCGTTTCGTTTGTTGTGCGATGCTCGACCAGCTGAAAACTTCGCGCGCCCGCTGCTGGCCTGCTTCGGCCATCGATGCGGCGAGTTCCGGGTTGTCGAGAAGCTTGTTGATCGCCGCCGCCAGATCGCGCGAAAAGACATCCGGATTGACCGGCTCGAAAGGGGCTACATGCAGTTGCTCCAGTGGCACCAGGTAGCCGGTGACGCCGTCGATGACGACCTCCTTGATGCCCCCCACGGCACTCGCCACGACCGCGGTGCGGCAGGCCATGGCCTCAAGGTTGATGATCCCGAAAGGCTCGTAGATCGACGGGCAGCAAAATACCGTGGCATGCGAATAGAGCTGAATCGCTTCTTCCTTGCTCACCATCTCCTGTATCCAGACTACATTCTTGAAACCCTCCTGGCGAACACGCTTGACCGCAGCCTTCATCTCGGCCAGGACTTCGGGGGTATCGGGGGCGCCGGCGCAGAGTACGACCTGCGCGTCGGGATTGATGTAATGAATGGCATTGACCAGGTGGACGATGCCTTTCTGACGCGTGATCCGGCCGACGAAGAGGACCATCGGCTTGTCAGGGTCGATACCAAACTTTTCGAGGGCAGCGGTTTCGTCCGTCGGGTGGTACTGGTCGACATTGATGCCGTTGTAGATCACCGTGATCTTCGCCGGGTTGATGTCGAAATGCTCAAGGATGTCGGCCTTGGTTCCCTGCGAGACGGCGATCACAGCGTCGGCCATGCTCAGCGAGGTCCGTTCGACCCATGACGACATGTCATAGCCACAGCCGAGCTGCTCGCGTTTCCATGGGCGCAGCGGTTCCAGCGAATGCACCGTATGCACCAGCGGAATGCCATAGAGGGTTTTTGCCAGGATGCCGCCCAAATGTGCATACCAAGTGTGTACATGCACCAGGTCAGCGTCGACCTGGTCGCTCAGCGTCTGGAGGTTGGTTTCGAAGGTATCCAGCGCGCCGCTCAGTTTCTTGTCTACATGCGCGAAACTTCCCTTCCCGAAAGGGTAGCCCTTGATGCGCACGCCATCACTGCTGACCGCATCCTGATCACCGAAGGAGCGGACTTCGACATGCATCAGCTTGGCGAGTTCGCCAGACAGATACTCAACGTGAACTCCGGCTCCGCCGTAGACGTGGGGAGGGTATTCACGCGTCAATAGGAGTACTTTCATTGCGGTACTTTCTATGCTGTGGTTATGAGGTGGACGTGCTCTGGGCGCGTTGTATGAAGGCCCTCTCATTGTAGCGGGAAAGGCGTTGGCCGGCCATGTCGGCAGCGCTATCGGGCGTCGAATTGGCCTGCCTCGGGAGAAAGATCAGCGGTCGCATCCTGCCGGGGCCAAACCGCAGAGGGTGTCCTGACGTTCGATGACGACGGCTGCGAGCAGGACGGGTAGAATAGACTCATGAATCTGCTGGCCATCGAGACCTCGACCGATCTCGGCTCCATTGCCCTATGGTGCGATGGTGTCGTGCTGCGGCGTTTTTGTCCGGTCGGTATGGCGCATTCGGAAACGCTGCTGCCACTGATTCGCGCGACGCTTCGCGAGGCCGGGCTTGGCTTTGCCGATCTGGACGGGATCGCTTTTGCCTCCGGTCCCGGCTCATTTACTGGTCTGCGTGTCGCTTGCGGAGTCACTCAGGGTCTGGCTTTCGCCCATCGGCTACCGGTCATTCCGATCGGTACTCTCGATGCCATGGCGCTGGCCAGTGGGGGGGAACAGGTGCTGGTACTGCTTGACGCACGCATGGGTGAGGTCTATTACGGTTGGTATTCTGCGGCGGTGCCGATCGCTGCGGTCGGGGTTTGCCAGCCATCGGCCTTGCCGCTGCCTGACTCGACGGGTTGGCTGGCTTGTGGTAATGGCCTCCGTGCCTATCCATCGCTGCGTGCACGGCTGGCTGGCTGCGTGCACCTCTGGCAGCCCGAACTGATGCCCTCTGCCGACGCTGTCGCCGGTCTTGCCGCACCACGCCTGGCGCGTGGTGAGGGGATCGATGTAGCTGCTGCGACGCCGCTGTACGTCCGTGACAAGGTCGCATTGACGGTCGCCGAGCGCCTGGCGATGGGTGGCAAAGCGTGAGCGCCGTGCTGGCAGCGAAGCTCTCGATGCTGCCGATGTACCCTGCCGACCTTGACGAGATCATCGAGATCGAAAATCGCGTTTATCCGTTTCCCTGGTCGCGGGCCAATTTCGTCGATTCGATCGCTGCTGGCTACAGTGTCTGGGGGGGGCGTCTCACGGACGAGTTGGTGGGCTACTATGTCCTGATGATGGTCGTGGACGAGGCGCACTTGCTCAACATCAGTGTCGCTGAGCAGCACCAGGGAAAGGGGATTGGTGCTTGCCTGCTGCGCCACGCCATGCGCCTTGCCCGGCAGGCGGGGGCGTGCAGTGTTTTGCTCGAGGTCCGCCCGTCGAACGCGCAGGCGCTGGCGATCTATCAGCATTTCGGTTTCCGACAGATCGGCGTGCGACGTGGCTACTATCCGGCAGAAAAGGGGAGCGAGGATGCACTGGTAATGCGGCAGGTACTACTGCCTGGGGGGGCGAAATGATGGCCAAGAAGCCAAGCGGTGGGCCGTTGACGCACGTGCAACTGTTGCGCGAGATCGGACTGTCGCCGCAGTGGCAGTTGCGCGAGCAGCGCGCGGTGGCGCTGGCGGCGCAGGGTGTTCCGGTGACCCTCCCGGACGAACGGTGTCCCGCTATGGCAAACGCGATCGCCGCCATCACCGAACTCCCGCCGCCTCCAGTCGCAACCGCTGTCCCTGCCTTTGCGCGGTCGCAGGCTATCGCCGGCATGTCCTGGGAGCAGTTGCAGCACAGCGTCGCCGCTTGTCGGGCATGTGTACTCTGTCAGCAGCGGCGGCAGGCGGTGCTCGGCGTAGGCGATGTCGCCGCCGGCTGGCTGTTCATCGGCGAGGGGCCAGGCGCTGAAGAAGATGCACGTGGCGAGCCTTTCGTTGGTCCGGCGGGCCAGTTACTCGATGCAATGCTCGCAGCGATCGGCCTGCAGCGGGGCAAGGATGTCTATATCGCCAACGCCGTGAAGTGCCGTCCACCCAACAATCGAACGCCGGAGGCTACCGAGATCGCGACCTGCGCGCCCTATCTGCAGCGACAGATCGCGCTCATCCAGCCACGACTGATCGTTCTTCTGGGCCGCGCAGCAGCGCATGCGCTGCTCGGTGAGGTTGGCTCGCTGGCCAGCCTGCGCGGCCAGACCTTCGCTTATCCGGCGCCGCAAGCCGGTGGACATGCCATTCCGGTGGTGGTCACCTACCATCCGGCTTACCTGTTGCGCACCCTGACGGACAAGGCTAAAGCCTGGGAAGACTTATGCCGCGCACGCAGACTGATGCGTGCGATCCAGGCCACCGGTTCGCAAGCCGCTCAGTCACTGCATGCGTAGCTTGCTGAAGCGGCTTGTCCCCTTGAGAAATCAGCGAAAGTCGCCAATTGGGCAGTACCCTGTTCACTCTCCATCAAGGAAAATATCATGCGACTGCGAATTCTGATCTTTCTGGCCCTGCTTGCCGGTCTGCTTTCCGGCTGCGGATACAATACCTTTCAGAGCGGCGACGAGGCGATCAAGTCGGCTTGGTCAGAGGTGCTCAACCAGTATCAGCGGCGAGCTGACCTGGTACCGAACCTGGTGGCTACGGTCCAGGGCTACGCCAGCCACGAAAAGGACGTGCTGACCCAGGTCACGCAGGCGCGCGCACGGGTGGGTGCGATCCAGGCGACGCCGGAGCTGGTCAATCATCCCGAGGCCTTTGCCAAGTTCCAGCAGGCGCAGGCCGGTCTCAAGAGCGCGTTGTCACGTTTGCTGGTAGTTTCCGAAAATTATCCCCAGTTGAAGGCAGATGCCGCTTTCCGCGACCTGCAGGCACAGCTCGAAGGCACCGAGAACCGGATTACCGTGGCCCGAAACCGTTACATCAAGGCGGTCGAGGGCTACAATGTTTCGGTGCGTACCTTTCCGAACAATCTCACGGCGATGATTTTCGGCTACACCGTGAAGCCGAATTTCAGTGTCGAGAACGAGGCGTCGATTTCGACGGCGCCGAAGGTTGATTTCGCCAG
The DNA here is from genome assembly GCF_000584975.1 of Candidatus Accumulibacter cognatus. Taxonomy (NCBI): domain Bacteria; kingdom Pseudomonadati; phylum Pseudomonadota; class Betaproteobacteria; genus Candidatus Accumulibacter; species Candidatus Accumulibacter cognatus. The sequence goes on from NZ_JDST02000031.1 coordinate 53,891, forward strand.
ACCAGCGCCTGCCTCTGCCGCACCGACAGACGCCGGCAGGCCTGCGCCGGCGGCCAGTTACTGAGCGGCCGTGCCAAGCCTTCCAGCCCGTCTTGCAGTCTGGCTGATGGGCCTGTGGCTGCTGGTCGGTGCAGGTTTTGCCGGTGCCGACGAACAACAGGCGATTCCCCGGCTGGCAGCGCGGGTGACCGACCTGACCAGCACGCTTGACGTCGAGCAGCGCCGGCGGCTCGATGACAGGCTGGCTGCGTTTGAGAAGGCCAAGGGATCGCAGATTGCCGTTTTGATCGTTCCAACGGTCCAGCCGGAAAGCGTCGAGCAATACGCGCTACGCGTCGTCGAATCCTGGAAACTGGGTCGCCGCGGTGTCGATGACGGTGCGCTGCTGCTGATCGCCAAGGATGACCGGAAACTTCGCATTGAGGTGGGCTACGGTCTGGAGGGCGCGCTCAACGATGCGACGGCGAAGCGAATCATCAGCGAGACGATCGCCCCACGTTTTAAGAAAGGCGATTTCTACGGTGGTATCGATGCCGGGATCGCCGCGATGATGCAGGTGATCGCCGGCGAAGCACTACCACCTGCGGCACGCATCGAAGGCGCTCGGCGTGCCGATGTCGACGATCATTTCGAGATGCTGCTGTTGAGCGGGTTCGTCCTGGTCTTTGTGGTTGGCGGCGTTCTGCGAGCCATCTTTGGGCGTTTTCTGGCGGCTGGCATGGTCGGTGTCGCCGCCGGGGCGATCGCTGCGATGCTGATCTCGTCGCTGCTGATCGCCGCTGTCCTGGGTGTCGCGGCCGCCATCGTTTCACTGTTTCTTGGCATGCGTGGCGGGACCGGCTGGTCATCCGGGGGCATTTCCTGGGGCGGTGGTGGCGGGCGTAGCTCCGGTGGATTTTCAGGGGGCGGCGGCAGCTTCGGCGGCGGCGGTGCTTCGGGAGACTGGTGATGCGATTGCAGAGAATATGTCGCCATCTGGTACTGCCGCACTGGTGGGTGTTGCGCGCGCTTCCGGAGGCATTGTTGCAGCGAATCGAGCGGGCGGTTGCTGCCTCGGAATCGACGCATCGTGGCGAGTTACGCGTGGTGGTCGAGGCCAATCTGCCCCTGTCCGGCCTGTGGCGCGGTCAGTCGGCACGAGCGCGAGCGATTGAACTGTTTTCGCAGTTACGGGTGTGGGACACCGAGGAAAACTGCGGCGTGCTGATCTATTTGCAGTTGATCGACCGGCGTGTGGAGATAGTCGCTGACCGCGGCATCAACGCCTGCGTTGGGCAGGAATTCTGGGAGGGTGTCTGCCGCCACATGGAAAGTGCTTTCCGGAGCGGGGATTTCGAGGGCGGTACTCTGCTCGCATTGCGCACGATCACCGCAGCGCTGGCTGAACACTTCGCTGCCACAGGCGAAAAGTCCAACGAGTTACCCAATGCTCCGCTGGTGCTGTAATGTAAAAGCCGTGAGAGCCGCGCCAGCGACTCACCCCTCAACCCTTCTTCCGCAGGCGGGTGAGGGTTTGGGGGTGAGGAATCAACTTTCGGCATAGCGCACGCGCTGGCGTGGCTTGCTCGGCTGGGTGAGGTGATCGAGAGGCAGGACATGCGTCTGCTTGATTGTCTGCAGGGCAATGCTGGTCTTGATGCGGGCAACGCCAGGCAGGCACAGCAGGCGCTTCATCATCAATTGGGAAAACACCGCCAGATCGGGAACCACGATTCGCAGCATGTAGTCGGCGTCGCCACTGACGGAGAAGCAGTCCGTCACTTCCGGTATGGCCGCGATGGCGTTCTCAAAGGCTCCGCTGGCCTCATCGTTGTGCCGTTCGAGGATCACCTGAGCAAAAGCGGTGACCCCCAGGCCCAGCGCCGTGGGGGCAAGCAGTGCGACATAGCCGGCGATGATGCCATCTTCCTCGAGCCGCTGGATGCGGCGACTGATCTGTGATGCGGAGAGACGGATCTGCTCACCGAGCGTTGCGTTGGTGGCGTTGCCTTTGCGCTGTAACGCATCGAGTAATGCAAGATCGTAACGGTCAATGGTGATTTTGGACATGATCGGTACTTTTTGTGCATGAAATATGCACAGTATAGCGGCTTTTGCCTATAGATCAATCAGCAGGAAATGGCTCTGGCCAGTTCAGAGGGCGCTGTCGTCGAGTTGGCTGACGTCATCTCGGATTTCCTGATTGGCTTCATGGCGGCCCTTGACGAGCCACATCGCGCCGCTGACGAACATGCCGAACAGGGTAATCACCACGTAGATCGAGATGTTGGCGCGCATCATCAGGAAATAAAGACCGGTCATGGCCAGGATAGACAGGTTCTCGTTGAAGTTCTGAACGGCAATCGAGTGTCCGGCACCCATCAGGATGTGGCCGCGGTGCTGTAGTAGGGCATTCATCGGCACCACGAAGAAGCCGGAGAGCGCGCCGATCAGGACCAGCAGGGGAATGGCGAGCCACAGGTGATGGACGAAGTTCATCACCAGCACGATGATCCCCATCGCGATGCCGAGCGGAATCACGCGCACCGACTTGCGCAGGGTAATCATTCTTGCCGCGCCGGCGGCACCTAGTGCCACGCCCACGGCGACCACGCCCTGCAGCATGCTCGACTTCGAGAGGCCGAGGCCAAGCGCGCTTTCGGCCCATTTGATGACGATGAACTGGAGGGTAGCACCAGCGCCCCAGAACAGGGTGGTCACTGCCAGCGACACCTGGCCCAAGCGGTCACGCCAGAGGAGTGCCAGGCAATGATTGAACTCGCGCAGCAGATACCAGGGATTCTTGTGCAGCACGCGGTGATCGACGCCGGTGTCGGGAATATAGAGGTTGAACAGCGCCGCGAGCAGGTAGAGGGCGGCGACAAAGCAGAGCGACATTTCGCCGATGGTATCGACACCGGTATCGATCACCGGGAAATCCAGGCTGAGCAGATGATAGGCGACATCTGGCTGGATCAGGGTGCCGCCGACGACGACGCCGAGAATGATCGCCCCGACCGTCAGCCCCTCGATCCAGCCATTGGCGATCACCAACAGACGGTGCGGCAGGTATTCGGTGAGGATGCCATACTTGGCCGGCGAGTAAGCGGCTGCACCGAGACCGACGACGGCGTAGGCCAGCAAGGGGTGAGCATCCCAGAACATCATCGCGCAGCCGAAGATCTTGATCCCGTTACTGATGAACATGACCCGCCACTTCGGCATCGAGTCGGCAAAGCCCCCCACAAAAGCCGCGAGTGCGACATAGGAGACAGTGAAGAAGGTCTTGAGCAGCGGTTCGTACTCGCTCGGCGCGTGCATTTCGCGCAGGAGCGAGATGGCAACGATGAGCAGGGCATTGTCGGCCAGCGCTGAAAAGAACTGCGCAGCCATGATGATGTAGAAGCCGAAAGGCATTGGATATTATGATGCCCTGTGGGTTGGGTGTTGGCCTTATACCATGAAAGGCGCCAACTTGTTAGCTGTACCGCTGGCCGGGTGCTGTGCATTGGACCGGCACAGATCTGGCTCGCCGGGCTGTTTTGTGTTTGAATCTGGTTTAAAGGAAAAAGGAGAGATGGCTGGTGGCTGATCGTCGATTACAGGTATTTCAAGCGGTGGCCAGACATCTGTCCTTTACCAAGGCTGGCGAGACGTTGTACATGACGCAACCGGCCGTGACCTTTCAGATCAAGCAACTTGAGGAACACTTCAACACCCGTCTGTTCGAGCGCGGTGGCGGGCGGATCTCGCTTACGCCGGCCGGGGACCTGGTGCTTGATTATGCGGAGCGCATCCTTGGGCTGACCAAGGAACTCGACGTTCGCGTCGCCGAGATGACCGGGCAGATGAGCGGCAGTCTACTGGTCGGGGCGAGCACCACGATTGCCGAGTTCATGTTGCCACCGATCCTTGGCGAATTCAATGTCCGTTATCCGCAGGTGCGTGCCCGGCTGACCGTTGCTAACTCGGAATCGATCAGTAACGCCATCGCCGCTCATACTCTCGACATCGGCCTGATCGAATCAAATACCAATCATGCCAGCCTGCAGTGCGAAATCTGTGGCGACGATGAACTGCAGGTGGTGTGCACGCCCCATCATCCCCTGTCCAAGCGTGACGATGTCGATGCGCGCAGCCTGCTGGGGTACGACTACATCGCGCGTGAACCGGGTTCGGGCACCCGTGAAGTCACAGACGACTATTTTCGGGCTTGTGGAGTCGATCCCGAGAAACTCAGGATGCTGATGGAGTTGTCGAGCCCGGAATCCTTGAAGGGTGTGGTGGCGACCGGTCTCGGCTATTCGATCGTGTCGCGGGCGAGTTTCGAGAAGGAACGGCAACTCGGAACGCTCGTCGCCGTACCGTTGCGACCGCGACTGAAGCGTACCTTGTCGCTGGTCTATCCGAAAGAGCGCTTCCGCTCCAGGGTGGTCCTCACCTTCGTCGACTTCGCCAGGAACAAGCTGCGCGAGCTGTCTGCCTGATGCCGCGCCCGATTGAAGCCCGCATCGATCTGGCGGCGCTGCGTCACAATTACCTGGTGGCGAAAAGGCATGCCGGTGCGGCCAGGGCCTGGGCAGTGGTCAAGGCCAATGCTTACGGGCATGGCCTGCTGCGTGCGGCGGCAGCGCTCGGCGAGGTCGCCGACGGTTTCGCCCTGCTCGACCTCGATGAAGCGATTATCCTGCGCGAGGCTGGTATCCGTCAGCCGATTCTCCTGCTCGAGGGTTTCTTTGCTGCGGCCGATTTGGAAATCTGTGCGACGTATGGGCTGAGCGTGGTCATTCATCGTCTCGAACAGTTGCAGATGCTGCGCCACGCCGCCCTGAAGGTTCCCCTGCCGATCTACCTCAAACTCGACAGTGGCATGCATCGCCTCGGTTTCTCCTGCGAACAAATTCCGGCCGCTCGCCGCGAACTGACGGCGCTGGCTACTGCAGTGGCTCCTGCCCCAGTGACCTTGATGACGCACTTTGCCGAAGCCGACGCGGTCGGCGGTGAGTGCTGCATCAACTGGCAGCTCGAACGCTTTGCCCGCATGCTTGCCGATTGGCCGGAGGCCACAAGCCTGCCAATCTCGGTCGCCAACTCGGCCGCCATCCTGCGTTACCCGCAGACCGCGTATGCTTGGGTACGGCCCGGAATCATGCTCTATGGTGGCAGCCCGTTCGCCGATCAGGAGGCCGAGAGCCTCGGCCTCAAGCCAGTGATGACGCTGCACAGCAACATTCTGGCGGTGCAGGAAATCGGCGTCGGCGAGCGCGTCGGTTACGGTGGCACCTTTGTCGCGCAGCGGCCGACGCGCGTCGGCGTCGTCGCCTGCGGTTATGCCGACGGTTATCCACGCCATGCGCCCAGCGGCACGCCGATTCTCGTTGCCGGTGAGCAGACGCAGACGCTCGGCCGAGTGTCGATGGACATGCTCGCCTGCGACCTGACCGATTTGCCGGGAACCGGCGTTGGCAGCCCGGTGGTCCTCTGGGGTCAGGGTTTACCGGCCGACGCGGTGGCGGCCGCTGCACAGACCATCAGCTACGAGCTTTTCTGTGCGCTGGCACGGCGCGTTCCGGTCGTCGAAATCTGAGCATGGTGCGGCCGGGGAACACTCCAAAAACCGTTTTCACCTGCAGCGAGTGCGGCGCCAGCACTGGCAAGTGGCAAGGCCAGTGCCCCGCTTGCGGGGTCTGGAATACGCTGCTCGAGACGATGGTCGAAGTGCCGGTGGCCGCCGGCAGCCAGCGGCGGTTTGCCGTGCTCGGCGGCACGGCCGGACTGCAGACGCTTTCCGAGATCGAGACGCGCGAAGAGGAGCGGCTGCCGACCGGCATCGGCGAGTTCGATCGGGCTCTCGGGGGCGGTCTAGTCAGCGGTGGCGTCGTGCTGATCGGCGGCGATCCGGGAATCGGCAAGAGCACGCTGTTGTTGCAGGCGCTGGCGGCCTTGTCGGCGATACAGCCGGTGCTCTATGTCAGCGGCGAGGAGTCAGGCCAGCAGGTGGCGATGCGCGCGCGGCGGCTGGCGCTCGACACCGGCAAACTGAAATTGCTGGCGGAAATCCATCTCGAGAAGATCCTCGCCACGCTGCAGTCCGCCCAGCCGCAGGTGGCGGTCATCGATTCGATCCAGACACTGTGGTCGGAGCAGCTCAGTTCGGCGCCGGGGTCGGTGGCGCAGGTGCGCGAATGCGCGGCCCAGCTCACCCGCCTGGCCAAACAGACCGGCATCACGGTGATCCTGGTCGGCCACGTCACCAAAGAGGGCGCTCTGGCCGGGCCGCGCGTCCTTGAACACATCGTGGATACCGTCCTCTATTTCGAGGGGGATACGCACTCGAGCTTCCGCCTGATCCGGGCAGTCAAGAACCGCTACGGGGCGGTCAACGAAATCGGTGTCTTTGCCATGACCGACCGTGGACTGAAGGGGGTGAGCAACCCTTCGGCGATCTTTCTGTCGCCACACGGCAGCGATGTTCCCGGCTCCTGCGTGCTGGTTACCCAGGAAGGCACGCGACCGCTGCTGGTCGAGATCCAGGCTCTGGTCGATCAGGCGCACGGCAACCCGCGCCGCCTGACGGTCGGGCTCGACGCGCAGCGACTGGCGATGCTGCTGGCGGTCCTGCACCGCCACGCCGGTATCGTCTGCTTCGATCAGGACGTTTTCGTCAATGCCGTCGGTGGCGTCAGGATCGGCGAACCCGCGGCCGACCTCGCGGTGCTGCTGGCGATCGTCTCGTCGCTGCAAAACCGCGCCTTGCCAGCCAAACTCGTGGTGTTTGGAGAAGTGGGCCTGGCCGGCGAGATCCGCCCGGCGCCGCGTGGTCAGGAACGCCTCCGGGAGGCCGCCAAGCTCGGCTTCACGCGCGCGCTGATTCCCGAGGCCAACCAGTCGAGGCAGGCGATCGGCGGCCTCGAAGTGATCGCCGTGCGGCGCGTCGAGGAAGCGGTCGGGCGGTTGCGCGAGCTCGCATGAGGGGTTCTCGACGCACCTCCGTCACGCGTGGCATGTAGTGGCGCCGGACTGGCGTCGCTACGGGCAAAGCGAATGGCGCAACAGCCGCTATTTCAGTAGCTCAGGGTTTTGGGCAGTTCCTTCGCCTGCTGCACCCAGGACTCAACCATGGCCAGGGAAGGTGCTTGCTTGGTGATCTGATGGCTGGCGTTGGTCTCCACAATCTTCGCATGCAGATTGTCGGCGCGGCGGGTTGCCAGTTCCTTGACCGTATCGACGCCGGCTTTCTCGAGCAGGTCCGAATAGACTCCGGAGACGCCCTTGATGCGGGCCAGATCGGCCCGGTTGGCGAGCTCAAGGATGACACGGGCATCACAACCGCAGGCGCTGGCGAGGACTTTTCTCTGTGCCGGCGCAGCGGCTGCCGCGAGAAGCTGTTCATTATTGATGATTCCATTTGCCTTGAGCTTTTCGATCAGCTCAGGGGTGCTTCCCTGCAAGTCCTTTACTGAGACGGTCATTTCGGTTTTCTCCTCTGGTGTGGTGGGCTGAAGCGAAGCTTGCATGTTGCCTGAATTTCCAGGTCAAGCAGGTCTTCGGCAGAGACAATTTTAATATTGAAACATGGAAGTCGCGAATGCGATTCAGGAATCTTCTCTCCCTCCTCTCGCAGGGGGCGACGGTGGAAATGATCGGAATGCCTGGAACGGTCATGCTCCCTTTGAACACGCAAGCCTCTATTTCTGAGTTGCCGCTGAGTTTTGGCCGAATGCACGCGCGACGGATCGAACCGCCTACAGTCCGGCGAGCGCCGCCACCCAGGCCTCGGCGCTCGGTCGCAGCAGTTCGAGGATCGGCAGCGGATAGAAACCGACCGCCAGAATCAACAGGGTTGGCAAGAGCAGCAAGACCAGCTCGCGCGGCAGCAGGTCATCGGCGGTGGCGAGGTCGGGATTGCGCAAGGGACCGAGAAAGGCTTGCCGAAACGGAGACAGGAAGGCTGCGGCAGCGAGCACCATGGCGAACAGCGCGGCGAGGCCGGCGCCGGTATGGCTGTGCAGCGTTTCGACGATGATCAGCAGTTCACCGGGGAAGCCACTGGTCCCCGGCAGACCGATGCCGGCCAGTCCGAAGAGCAGGAAGAAACCGGACAGGAGTGGCATGCGGTGGATCACGCCACCGAGCTGGCTGATGTCGGTCGAGTCGCTCCGGCGCTGCAGGAAAGCAAGGACCAGGAAGCCGCCGCCGGCGGCGACACTGAAGTTCAGTAGTTGCAGTAGCGCTCCCTGCAGCGCCGAAACAGAGAACGATGCCAGCCCCAGCACGACCAACCCGACATGCGACAGGCTCGCGTACGCCAGTACGGCGCGCAGATTGCTCTGCGCCAGCGCCGCAACGCTACCGTAGAGGATGGCCACGGTACCGCAACCGGCGAGCAGCCAGTGCAGCTCGCGCGCCGCGAGCGGTGCCAGCGGAATGGCGAAGCGGATCAGCCCGTAGGCGCCAAGTTTGAGCCCGACCAGCACGGCCGTCACCGCCGCCGGCGCACCCATCGCCAGTGCGGGTAGCCAGGTATGTAGCGGTAGCAGCGGCACCTTGACGCCAAAACCGGCGAGCAGCAGCAGGAACACCAGATACTGGGTCCGCTCAGGCAGCGCTGTCCCCAGCAGCGTTGGCAGATCGAAGTGCAGCACGCCGCTCAGTTCGGCATGCCCGAAAGCCAGCACCAGGATGCCAAACAGCAGCGGCACGCCGCCCGCGAGCATGACCAGAAAATAACGTACGGCGGCCGCCTGGCGGCCGGCGCCCAGGCCCCACAGGCTGACCAGGAAGTACAGCGGCAGCAGCGTGAACTCCCAGAAGCAGAAGAACAGGATGCTGTCGAGTGCGCAGAAGACCCCGAGGGTGGCGGCTTCGAGCAGCAGCAGCAGGGCGAAGTACACGCCGGGGGGGGCGGCGTCCGCAGCCGGCGCATGCCGCCGCCAGCCGGCGACCACCGCACCGCAGAAGAGCAGCGCCGTCGCCGGCAGAAAGAGCAGCGAGAGGCCATCGACGCCGACCAGATAGTGGATGTTGACTCCCGGGATCCAGCTCACCGAATCCAGCAACTGGAAGTCGGAGTCCTGGGTATCGAAGGCGGCGACGATCAGCAGCGAGCAGAGCAGCGTCAGCACCGCGCTGCCGAGCGCAATCCACTGCGCACCAACCTTGCGCGGCCACAGCGAGGCCAACAGCGCGCCAAGCAGCGGCATCGACAGCAGCGTACTCAGCAGCGGCCAGGACGCTAGTTCAATCATGGTGGAAATGGGCCGACAGCGCCTGCGTTGCCGTGTCGGTCAACTGCAGCCAGGGCTCGGGGTAGAAACCGGCTGCCAGCAGCACCAGCAGGGTGGCGCCGCCGACGAAATACTCCATCTTGCCGGTGCGAGCGATGCGGGCTGCCGGCAAATCCCTGGGTCGCGGCGCGAGAAAGGCGCGCTGGAAAGCCCACAGCAGGAAACCGGCGGCAGCGACGTTGCCGAGTGCCGTGGCGATGGTCGGCAAGGCGCCAAAGGTCTCGATCGATGCTTCCAGAACCAGGTGCACGGCGTCGAACCCGGGCGTTCCGGGCATGCCGAGCAGCGCCAGGCCGCCGATCAGGAAGGCAAGGGCGATGAAGGGAACGCGATCGAAGAGACCGCCGAGCCGATCGAGATGTGTGGTGCCGGTACGGCGGTACACGTAACCGACCATCAACAGCATCACCGTAATCGCCAGACCGAAGTTGACGGCCAGCAGCAGCGCGCCCTGCAGGCCGGCCGGATGCAGTGTAAACAGGCCAATCACGATCAGACTGGTATGGCTGACGACCGCAAAGGCCATCAACCGTCGCAGATTAGCCTGCCGGAAAGCCATGCTCGCGGCAAAGAAGACACCGACCATGGCGAAAGCCACGACATAGGGTTGCCATATCATCACCGCTTCGGCGGTCAGCGGTAGCAGGAAGCGGGCCATGCCGTAGATGCCGACCTTGACCCCGAGCAGCAGCACCGGACCCACGGCGATCAGGCCGTAGCCAGCCGAGTTGGGGAGCCAGCCATGCAGGGGGAACAGCGGGGTGCGTACCGCCAGGCCATAAAACAGCAGATAGAAGGCCGCCGACTGGTATTTGCCGATCTGTGGCGTTTCCAGCAATTCGAAGAGATCGAAACTCCAGTAGCCGCCAAGGACGTCGGCGTGGCTCCAGACCAGGACGATGGAGCCGGCCATGAACAGGCACCAGCCGAAGAGCTGATACTGCAGGAAGCGTGACAGAGCCAGGTTTTCCTCTCGGGCCGAAGCCCAGCGCCAGAGCAGGTAGCCGACCAGCGCCAGTTGTACCGCCGAAGCGCCGGCAAACCACAACAGGTTCATCGTCGTGAGCATGGTCATCTGCGACGATTCGATCAGCAACAGCACGCTCAGGAGCTGTACCGGCGAGATCTGCTGGCGGGCCATGCCGTAGAAAGAGAGCAGTACGCCGAGCAGCGCCGTGAGCAGGATGAACAGCACACTCACCCCGTCGACCGCAGCGTGGTAAGCGAACACATCGACGCGCTCGGCGAACTGCAGGACGCTGGTCGACACGTCAATGCGGGCGTACAGGTCAATCGCTACGACCAGTTCTGCTACCGTAAAGATACGGCCGATGACCAGCGCCAGGTCGGCCTCGCGCATGATCAGCAGCAGCAGGGCCGCTGCCAGCGGCAACCATTGGAGCGACGCCAGCGGCGGGTAGCCGGCCTGCGCGGCCCAGAGAATTTCACTCACAGGATCACCACGAAAGTTGCCATGACCATCAACATCAGATAGCGCGGTTGTTCGAGCAACGACTCGATGGCATCCGCGTAGTGTGCGGCGCGTCGCAGGGATTTCTCCATCGCTCCTTCGCCGCTGAGCAGCAGAGCGCTTTCCAGGCGCTGCAGGCGGTTCGCGAAGTTGAACAACGCGTGACCGGCCAAGCCATGACCACGGATCAGTTCGTCGGCCGCGTCACAGGTGTCAGAGCGTTTATCGTCGCGGGGCGCACCGACGAGCGGGTCGATGAAACGCTCGTCGAGCGCCCGCACGTCCCTGCCGAGCGCCAGCGTTGGACGCGTCAGCAGGCTGTTGGCCAGAGGCTCGATCCAGAAACGCTGTAGCGCCGCGGTGTACCCCCATCGTTGCCTGGCCAGCCAGGGTGGCACCGGTGGCGCCGGCTGGCCTACCAGATGCATGTACGCCGGCGCGAGCAGAAACTGATACGCGCGCCAGGCGGCATGCAGGCCCGCGTGGCAGGCGGCCAGCCAGAACAGTCCGAGACCGCAGCAGCAGACCATCAGACCGACCTGGGTTACGGTCGAGAATACCAGCGCCGACTTGACATCGCTCTGCACCAGCGCGCAGAGCGCGCCGTACGCAGCGGTCGCCAGACCGACGACTGCCAGCAGTGCCAGCAGGTCGGGCACCTGTACGAGCAGACCTTGCAGGCGGCAGAGCAGATAGACGCCGGCGTGCACCATCAGCGAACCGTAGAAGATTGCCGAAGACGGCGTCGGGCCTTCGAGCGCACGCGCGATCCATGGCGTAAACGGCAATTGCGCCGATTTGACCAGCGCCGCCAGAACGAAACCGAACGCCAGCAGGCGCGCCGTGACTTGGGCCAGGCCGCTGTCACCGGTCAGTCTGGCCCACTCGAGGCTGCCCGCCGACCATGTGGCGAGGGCGATCCCGAGCATGAAACCGGCATCGCCGATACGGTTGCAGAGGAAGACGAACAAGGCGTTGCCGGTCGCGACCGGTCGTTCCCAAGCGTAAGCGATGAGCAGCCAGGAACTGAAACCGGCGAGTTCCCAGCCGACGAAGGTCAGCACCGCATTGCCGGCCAGGACGATCAGCAGGATGCCGGCAAGGAACAGGCTCATGCCGAGAAAGAAGCGCGGGAAAGCGACCTCCCGGTGCAGATAGGTGGCCGAAAAACGTAATGCAATCCAGGTGATCAGGGCAACCAGCGTCGCCGCCGGCAGGCTGTAGGCGTCGGCCACGAAGGACAGGCGAATCGCTACTGTGCCGATACGCAGCCATTCGCCGGACTCCAGAAGTTCCGGCAGGGTGCCGCCGATGGCCAGCAGATCGAAAACCAGCAGGAGCAGCAGCGCAGCGAGCGCGGCCGTGCCGGCGATGGCGGCCGTCAGCGGCTCGCCGGCATCGCCAGCGCCGCGGCGCAAGAGCAAAAGAATGGCGATCAACGCGGCTGACAGCAGCGGCAACAGCGGCACCAGCCAGAACAGGTGGCTGGCCAGGGCCAACAGGTTGAACAGTCCATCGGGTGTGCTCATGCCGTCACCACCGGGCGCCGCAGCAAGGCTGGCGGCAAGGGTTCGCGCTGGCCGGCGAACCAGTCGGACGAACGCTCGGCCTCGGGCACGTCCGGCGCCGGCTGGCCAGGTGCCTGGGGACTCCAGGGCTGCCAGCCGGTCGCCGGCGCGAAGAGATGGATGGCTCCCGTCTGTGGGTGTTTGGCGGCGAGAACGATCCAGTCCTTGCCGATCAATTCCTGCAGGGGGGGCTGTCGCTGGTAGATCGCGCTGATGATTTCCAGCGTCTGTTCGACGATCACCAGCAGTCGCATCGGTTCATGGATCTCGACCATCTGCAGCGGCAGGCCGGTGCGCAGGTCGGAAGTGGCTCCCTGCATGATCCCGAACAGCCCGGTCAGGTTATGCATGATCTTGCTGCCGCAGCCATAGCCTTCGTTATTGACGGTCGAAAAGTAATACTCGAGGTTGATCCCGGCTCCGACCGGGCCAGCCGCTAGCAGTGTCGCTTCGAGCACGCGCCCGTCGGCATCCGGCAGTGGATCGTAGGAAATCAGGAACACCCGTCGATCGAAAAATGCGCCGCGGCTCATCGTGCGGCGGCCGATGAAAGCCGCCGCCACGGTCGCATGCCCAAGTTCGGGCCGCGCCTGCGCGATGTCCTGGCGCCGGTTTGCCAGGTGTGCCTGCGCCTGCTGCGGCGAGGGGTCGAGCGGCGCCGATGCAAAACGACGGCAACGCTCGACGGCATGGCGGCTAGCCGCTTCCTGACCGTCGCTGCGCAGCGTGGCAAAGGCCTCTCGATGACTGGCCGGCAGTTGCTCAAGGTCGTACCAGACGAAGCTCTCGTCGCAAGTGTTGTGTTCGGCACCGATGAAGTGCGTCGTCTCCGGGATGACGATCCCCTGCCGTGCGAGTTGTGCACGCAGCGCTGGCCGATTGGCCATGGCCGCAAACACGCGTGCATTCGGTCCGCCGTGGCGGCCGGAACAGGCGCCGCAATCGTAGGCAGCGAGATGCGGGTTGTTGCGGCTGTCCGAACCATGGCCGACGATCAGCACCAGCGGTGCGAAGTGGCTTGTCAGGCCGATGCTGCGCAGGAAAGCACCGACGCGGGTCACCTGCTCTTCTTCGCTGAAGCCGATTCGTGGCGCGTCACTGCTGGCGACCCGTTCGGCTTCGCCGGGAGCCGCGGTCAATTCCAGCGCGCCCGGCAGCGGCTTGTCGAAGCGGTCGCGAGTGCGCTCAAGCAGTTTTCCGACACGTCCCGGCGCCAGCGTCCGCGCCAGTAGCGCGAGCAAGGCCCAGGGTGCGGCAGCAACGCTCAGCAGCGCAGCCTGCAGCCAGCCGCGCCGGCTGCCCTGATGCAGGCGTTCGCGCCATGCCAGGCGTAGCTGGCGGCGCTGCTGATGCCGCCGGTACGCCGCTTCGGCACCAGGTGGCAGAGTCTCGCGCACGCTATTCGTCGGGCGTACGACTATCGGACATAGGGCTGTCGGCGCCTCGTCGTCGAGGCCCTGCCAGAAGATCGGGGTACCGAAGAAACCGGCGGCACCAAAGGTTTCAAAAGCCGGGTTGACCTCTTCGAGGTGGCGGCGACTGCCCTCTTCGCGGTCATCCATGCAGAAAACCCACTGCGCCTGGGCTTTGCCGGCCAGCGACGAAGCGCGGCCATGATTGGCGTGCAAGGCTGCAAAGATTTGTTGCCGATAGTGATGTTCGTAGGCCAGCAGCCAGAGCAGTCCGCGCTGGTCGTCAGTCAGGGAAGCGGCGCAACACAGCAAGGCCTCCACACCGGATCGGCCAATTTCGCGCAGCCTGCGACCAGTCAGTCCCAGTCTTTGTGCCAGGACGAACAGTGGCCAGGCGGCCAGTGTTTCGGTGTCGGTCGTCGCTGCGGCGTCGGCGATGCGCGTCTCCATCAGGCGGCGGGCAAAATGCGGCCAGTCGCCATGCGCTGCCTCGGCCGTCAGATGCGGCCGCACCTGGTGGAGCAGGTCGTCCGGCAACTGGCGATTGCCGGCCGCGTGTCTGACCGCCAGCTCGTCCGGATGATCGATGAAGTAGCCGCCGAGTTCGTCGAGCCGCAGGCCCCAGATGCGGCGCAGCCACTGCTCGGCATGGATGCGTTCGAGCACCACGCGCACGGCGAGAAAATCAGTCAGGCTGACCGGCGGATCACCGGCCCCGGCCTGCGCTTCATGCCAGTGATACATGCCGGCCCAGCCCGGCAATTCCATTGCCAGTCGCTGCAGATAGGCGCTGTAGCGCGAATCATCGATGCCCAACGATTGCAGTTCATTGGCGATCACCTGCAGCGGATCGTCGGCGAGCTGCTCGATGTCCTGGCGAGCGCCGGCGAATTCGTCGAGTTCCCAGGTCCAGTCGCTGCCGGTACTCTGTCGCCATGCCATATAAAAGCCCTGCGCTCGCGCCGGATTCCTCCAGGCGGCCAGGCCGTGATCAAGGTGTGCCGCAAGATGGCGGATCAAGGCCGCCTGCAGTCCCGGTCGGATATCCTCACCGGTCAAATGGGCGAGCAATGCGCCAAGCGTCCATTCGTAGCCGAGACGGTCGAGCAGTTCCTGCCAGATCGCCGCAGCAGTGACCGCCAAGGGCTCGGTGCAGGCGACGGCGGGCCGGGCGGTCGGCCCGTGCAAGGCGCATGCCGCTGCCCAGAGGTCGGTGACGGCCGCGGCCTCATCGTGGCCGTCCACAGCGGCGGCGTCCAGCAGCTGCTGCCGCACGAGCGGATCGAGATCCGCTTGCAGGCGCTTGCATGCCGATTTTTCCTCGATTTGCCAGCGCAGGCGGGTCGGTGAAATGGTTTCCGCCGGCTGCAGCAGTACCGCCTGCAGGATCTCGCCGCGACGTAAGCCGGTCAGCGCATCATCGGGCAGCCACTCGTCGGCCCGGATGTCGGGCAATTGCCGCAAGGCGGCGGCAAGATCGTTCGCGTTCACCCGCCCTTCCTGGAACAGTTTCCGGCAGCGGCCCTCGTCGAGCCAGGGACGTGCGCCGGTCAGGCGGGTAGCCTCACCGAGCGCCTCGGCGAACGGCAGATCCTGGAAGGCGTGCAGGGTATTGTGATGAACGAAGTCGCGCAAGGGGGCCTGTGCCGGCAGCAGGTGCGCGAGTTGCCGTAGGTCGGCCTGTATGCGCTGCAAGCCGGGTATGGTTGCGGCAATTTTCGGCGAGACGGGGGACGGCATGCGCGAACTCACTCAGGCGCCGAAGGGGATGGCCAGCCTGCTCAGCGAAGTGGCCATCAGGCGCAGCAGCGGTGCCGGCAGGATGCCAATCCAGACGATGCCGCCGGCCAGCAGCCAGGCGGCCGCGCATTCCTTGCGATCGAGGTCGGCGACATGCGCCACCCCGGCCAACGCCGCACCGAAAGGCCGCTCGGGTCCGGTTGACAGGCAGCGAATGGCGCGCAAGGCGTAGGCCGCGGAAATCAGCACCGCGATCGACAGCAGGACCAGCCAGCCCCCCCAGCGGCCATAAGCGCCGATCAGTACCTGCAGTTCGGCGATGAAACCGGCGCTGCCGGGCAGGCCGACCGAGGCCAGCAGCGTGAACACGATCCATACGGCGAAGCGCGGTGCGCAGCGGTTGAGCGAACCGTAAGTCGCCAGATCACGGCTGTGCGTGCGCTCGTAGAGCAGACCGATGAGCAGGAACAGCAGCCCGGCAGTCAGTCCATGCGCGACCATCTGGGTCAGCGCACCGCTGAGTCCAACCGGGTTGAGAGCGGCGATGCCGAGCAGGACGACCCCCATATGCGAGATCGACGAGTAGGCGATCATTGCTTTCAGGTCGGTTTGCCGCCAGGCCAATACCGCACCGTAGATCAGACTGACCAGTGCCAGCAGTGCCAGCCAGTCCTGCAGCGCCAGTGCTGCTGCCGGCAAGGTTGCGGCCGCACGGATCAGCCCGTAGGCGCCCATTTTCAGCAGGATTCCGGAGAGCAGAATCGAGATCGGACTCGGTGCCTCGACGTGTGCCAGCGGTAACCAGCCATGCAGCGGAACGATCGGCATCTTCACCCCGAAACCGAGCAGCAGCCCGAGAAAGACCAGAATCTGCGTACGCACCGGCAACTGCGCGCCACCGGCGGCCAAATCGACCATCGCGAAGCTGTGGCCGGGGGCGACATCGTAGAGCAACAGCAGCGCGATCAGCATGAATACCGACCCCCCCAGCGTATACAGGACAAAATTGAGCGCTGCCCGATGACGGTTGACGCCTCCCAGGCGGTCGATCAGGAAGAACAGCGGGATCAGGGTCAACTCCCAGCAGACGTAGAACAGCGACCAGTCGCGCGCCGTAAACACGATCAGCAGCGAGGTCTCAAGGATCAGCAACAGCGAAAAATAAAGTTTGGCGCCGCTGCGGATGCTGGTCGAGGAGAAGATTGCGACGAAACAGAGGACCGTCGCGAGCAGCACCATCGGCAGCGAGATACCGTCCACCCCGAGCGCGAAATGCGAGCCGACGCGCGGATTCCACGGCCGGGTTTCAAAAAACTGGATATCCGCACTGGCAGGGTCGAAGTCGAGCAGCAACAGGCCGGCACAGAACATCGTCGCGGCAGCGATGGCGCTCGCCAGATGGCGCAGCAGATCGAAGCGGCGGCTCGGTAGCAGCGACAACAGCGCGGCACCCAAAAGCGGCAGCAGCAACAGCGTCTTCAGCATCGCCGGACAAGAGCCCAGGAAAGCGATGCCGCTCCCCTTGCTATTCTTCTTTTCATGGACGACGATTATGCCAGTATTGGCTGCGGCCGCACGGCCCCAGTCCCCAGTTTCAGCATTTTGGAGTCGAAAGATGAGTCAGACCATCTGCCGAAACCTGCGTATACATGGCCGGGTCCAGGGTGTCGGCTACCGCTGGTCGCTGTGCGCCGAGGCCGAACGACTCGGCCTCTCCGGCTGGGTCCGCAATCGTCGCGACGGCAGCGTCGAAGCGCTGGTCCGTGGTCCGGCCGAGGCGCTTGACGCGCTGCTGCTCTGGGCACAGCGCGGACCATCGATGGCCAGGGTCGACCGCGTTCTCTGCAACGAGGGCAATGCCGCCGAAATCGGTTCGATGGACGGATTCCGGCAGATTGCCACGTACTGAAACTTCCCTGCTGATCACGACAAGCCGGCCTGCCGCCGGCAACTGCTCTCGATCACCCGGTGCGGCTGCGCTAACGGCCATGACTTTTCCAGCCCCCGATCAGGGAAGTCATGACCGTTTCCCTCCCTTGCCGGGCGCATTCCGGCTGGGACGCCGGCATCGCTCGATGGGCATGGCGCATGCTCAGTGCATCCCCCCGTCTCGACCCCCGACCCCTCCATCGCGAGTGGGGGAGGAAAGATTCGCGAGTCGCTGACGGGGACTTTCACACGACAGAATTTCTTCGCCAGGAATTCCAGCAGGCGGGCCTGACCCGGCGCCGGATCTGCCGTGCACGCCTTACTTCCAGGGGCGGCGAGCGCGTGTTGTGCGGATCCGATTGCAGCGTGTCCAGGCGCCGGCCAGCAGGCAGAAAAGCATTGGTACGCTGATCAGCGCCGCCGTAGCCGGCTCGGGAACGGGCGTGAGGCTGGCGGCGGCAGAAAACATGGGCGCACTCGGGTTGGTCTGATCAATGTCCCAATAAGCCAGCAGACCCAGCACATCGCTGCCCAGCACGTTGTCGTCGAATGGATTGTCGGCGGAGTTCAAGGCGATGCCTACCGGGACCGTGAAGCTCGGGAAGCTCGGGTCGCTGAACAGGTCGAGCTGGAGTTGGGCCATCCCCACGGCCATCGTGCCAAAGTTCGTCTCGACCTGTGCTGTCGGCAGGGTGCCCGGATTCAATCCCAACAGCAAAGCCAGTGGGGAAGAAATGATCGTGTTTGAAAAGCCGCTCTTGAGAATGAAGGGGATGTCGGATTGCGTAGAGAAAACGCTGCTGATATCGACGCCCAGCCGGAAGCCGCCATCGATTGCCTCCTCGCCCAGCGGCACGGGGTGGCGAAAGGGCGTGACCTCCTCGGATTTTGTGCCTTTGGGACGGCCATCGGGATTGGTGGCTACCGGCCCGGAAAAAGCCAGGAAGCTGGCGATGGCGTTGGCCGTTGCCACACCGCCCGTCGCCCCCTGACCCTTGGCCACGAAAAAGTAGTAGCCATCCAGTCGCCCGCTGCTGTCGAAGTTGGCTTCCAGATAGCCGCTACCCAGGGTGGCTTGCCGCCCGGGCGGGAGAGTTCCCACGCTGGCCGTGGCGGGCAGGGGGGGCGAGCTCGCTGCCTGACCCCCGGGGGTGACGGGTGCACTGCTGAAGCCGACGCCGGCGCCGGCCGGAATGCTTGCTCCGGTGGTGGTCGGCGTTACTCCGTTAATCCCGCGCTCGGCTCCCGGAGTTCCTCCGCTGACGCCCAACTGGGTTCCGACCGCGGCAGTGACTTTCAACTCGGAACTGGTCGAGCCGCCGTCAATCAGGGTCTTGATGGTGATGTCATTGCCGGCAGTATCCTTGGCCTTCAGGTCGATGAAGGGACGCGTATCACCCGCGGTAGGTGGCGCGGCCAGGGGCACGACAAACACGTCGGCCGCGGCACTTCCCGTTTGCAGCATGCCGACGCCAAGCAGCAGCCAGGCGCCAGCGGCTTTGCCCGAGTTGTTGCGGACGAGTAGTCCATTGAATCGGCGACGGGAGAAGCCGACAACGCATGCCAGGCCGATCAGCACAAGAAACAGGGCGCCCGGTTCGGGAACTGCGGCGGCGACGCGAACCTGGGCCCATTCATCGCCAGTCGCTTGATAATCCATGCCGCTGGAGTCGCCCGAGAAGAAAACCGTGGCATGGGTGACGGCGAACGATTCGAGAGGAACGTGGGCGATCAGCATCGAACTGAATTCGCCCGGCCGGTACTCGTGGTCGAATCCAGTGAGTGGTTGAAAAACCGACAATGGCAGACCACTGGCCGTCAGTTGGTCGATGGGGTACTCGATGGAGCTGATCGTGTAGCCCACGTTCTGGAAAGTTACCGTGTATGGGCTGGTATTCTCCAGCGTAATCCGCAGGGCGTCGTTCAGCGGATCGTAGGCAAAGTCGAAGTTGGATTTGGGTACCGGGACGCGAAACGGAGCCGTGGGGAATGACCAGGCCTTGGTCAGCACCGTTGGCTTGCTGCCCGTGCCGTAGATGCCGAAGTGCCGTTTCGTCGTCGGTGAATTGGGAATCGCGTTGGAACCGGCGAAGCGAACGATGGTGTTGTTGAAGCCCGGTTGCAGGCTGGTGCTGCGAGTAGGGTCGGTGAAGGCGTTGGTGACGGAGGTCTGTCCGCCACCGGTAATCCGGGCTGCGACGTCACCGGCAAGTAAAAACTCGAAATCGGTGGCTGCGCGGGTATCGGTTTGGTAGTAGTCTTCGTTGATCATCCAATCCGCTGCGATGGCCTGGGAAACCGGCAACAGACCGAAGACAAAAACGGCCATGTGGCCGAGCAAAACCTGGAATCTGCGGAACATGTTGTGCTCCTTTATATAAGTGACTTTCTCCGAAGTGTTTTCCCCATTTTGGCAAGAGAGGTTGGTGAGTGGCTAACGCGACTTCCACATTAAGGGGCGGTTTAAGGGACTGTTTCCCCTCAGCAAACAAAGCAAATTCCATGCTTGTTAATATAACGACTTGATGTAATTGGTATTTGTCTCCGATTACAGAACTGCTTCTTGATCCGGTGTAAAAAGGTCCGACACCGGATCAAGACCGAAACTCGGTGGGCCATTCGAGCGGGATGTCAAGCAGCCCGAGGGCGCGCCGACCTCACCTGTCTGGACTGCTGTTCCGATCCGCATGTGGCTCGCCGCGGGGCAGGCGGCAAGGATTCAAACGCCTTCTTGGCAGGTCGAGCAATCCACCTGGAACAGTGCGCGGTCATCCAGGCGCACGGCGGTCAGGTGACGACCCCAGAAACAACCGGAATCGAGGGCCAGCAGGTTGGGCTCGATCCGCAGTCCAAGCGCCGACCAATGGCCAATCACGAGAACGTCAGCGGAGCTGAGCCTGCCGGGAACTTCGAACCACGGCAGTTGGCCAGGCGGGGCATCGGCCAGCTCGCCCTTGGTCTTGAATTCCATGACTCCTGCGGGCGAACAGAAACGCATCCGGGTCATCGCGTTGACAATCACCCGCAAGCGTGGCCAGCCCTGCAGATCTTCGTGCCACGCTGCCGGTTCACTGCCCCACAGATTGGCCAGGAAATCCTGGTGAGCGGGACCGGTGAGCGCTGCCTCGACCTCTGCGGCCAGCGCCCGTGCCCGGGCGACAGTCCATTGTGGCAAGAGTCCGGCATGCACCATGCAGAATTCGCCTTCGCGGTGGCACAGCAGTCGATGCCGCAGCCAGTCCAGCAGGTCTGCACAGTCGGGGGCATTGAGGATCTCGTCGAGCGTATCGCCCTTGCTGCGCCTGCCGGATCCTGCGGCCACCATTAGCAGGTAGAGGTCGTGATTGCCGAGGACGGTGACTGCGGCTGGGCCGAGATCGCGCACGAAGCGCAAGGTGTCGAGTGAGCGCGGACCACGGTTAACCAGGTCGCCGACCAGCCACAGGCGGTCGCCTGCGGGGTCGAAACGGCATTTTTCTAGCAGTTTCAGCAGCGATTCGAAGCAGCCCTGAACATCTCCGATTGCGTAGGTCGCCATGCTCGGTGATCAGACGGTCGCGTGTTGTTGCCAGCGCCAGGCATCGGCGCACATCTGCTCGATGCCGCGGCGGGCTTGCCATCCCAGCAGGTCGGCGGCGAGCTGCGGGTCAGCGTAGCAGGTTGCCACGTCGCCCGGCCGTCGCGGCACCCGTGCGTAGGGCACTGGCCGACCGCTGGCGGCAGCGAAGGCGCGCACCATGTCGAGGACCGAGTAGCCGCAGCCGGTGCCGAGATTGACGGTCAGCAGGCCGCCCTTGTCGAGCAGGTAGTCCAGTGCCGCGAGGTGACCTTCGACGAGATCCATCACGTGAATGTAATCGCGTACTCCGGTGCCGTCAGGGGTCGGATAATCGCTGCCGAAAACGCTCAACTGCGGGCGTTTGCCTGCGGCCACCTGGGCGACGTAGGGCAGGAGGTTATTGGGAACACCATTCGGTTCCTCGCCAATCAGGCCGCTTTCGTGCGCGCCGACAGGATTGAAATAGCGCAGGCGGGCGATCCGCCATGCGGTGTCGGCGTGCGCCAGATCGGCGAGGATGTCCTCGATCATCAGCTTGCTGGCACCGTAGGGATTGGTCGCCGAACGGGGGAAGTCTTCACGGATCGGTACCGAAGCCGGGTTGCCGTAAACCGTGGCGGAAGAACTGAAAATCAGGGTTTTCACAGCCGCCTCGGCCATCGCCTTGCACAGCGCGATGGCGCCGCCGACGTTGCAGTCATAATACCGTAAAGGCTGCGCGACCGACTCGCCGACGGCCTTCAGACCGGCGAAGTGAATCACGGCATCGATCGGCGTCGCGGCAAAAATCGACCGCAATAACTGGTGATCACGAACGTCGCCTTGGAAGAAGAGCGGTCGTTGAC
This sequence comes from Candidatus Accumulibacter cognatus, assembly GCF_000584975.1. Taxonomy (NCBI): domain Bacteria; kingdom Pseudomonadati; phylum Pseudomonadota; class Betaproteobacteria; genus Candidatus Accumulibacter; species Candidatus Accumulibacter cognatus. The sequence continues at coordinate 75,681 of NZ_JDST02000031.1, forward strand.
CGGCAATCTTTGCCACCCGATCGAGTACTTCGCGCCGGCTGTTCGAGAGATTATCGATGACGGTCACGGTGTGACCAGCGGCGAGCAATGCGACGCAGGCATGCGAACCGATATAACCGGTTCCTCCGGTGACCAAAATATTCATCCGCTAAATTCCCTGGGATCCGTTGCCGGAGGTCCGCTGTCATGGCAGGCATTGCGCGTCGATAAGCGCCGCCAGATAAGTTCTCCGATCTCCGACTCGCGCTTTCCTTACAGTTGGCCGCAGGAATGTCGGAAGACTCTTTCAAGAGCGTTTAACCGTTGTTCATGGCGGACGTGCAATGCTCTACGCCATCCCCGATTAAACCAGGAGTTTAAACGAGGAACTCGTCGCGGTGCCGTCCTTCTTCTGTTTCAAGGCGGGTCAGCCAGTTTGGTGGCTTGCCGCGACCCGACCAGGTTTCACCGTTGGGACCACGGTATTTGACGGCGACAGGTACCCGGATCTTGCCGGCAACCATTCCCATTGCCCCTGCCATCTTGAAGCCAAGGTCTGCCGCCGTCAGGCCGTACTCGGCAATCAATTGCTTAACCCGAGCGATCACTTCCGACAACTCTGCCTGCCGAGCGGCTTCTATCTGTTTTTCCAGGATCGCACGTTGTGCGAGTAGTTCCTGATAACTGGCCATACACTACTCCTTTGGGAAAATCGTCTTATACACCATAACCGGATGATTGCAACAGGCTGTCGGTTATTTGTCAAGTGCAATGACCGATTGCTCGCGTGGTCAATTTAAAGCCGTGGCGCCGAGGCTGCAGATATTCAGTTAATTTAGAAGAAAAACCGGATTTCATACCACTGCCATTGTGAGGTTATCGCCTCGAAACAAGGGACATAATGCCGAATAAGGTTGGAGTTAACGGGCATGACTTTCACTGGCCTCGATCATGAAAGTCATGATCATTTCCTTATTCCACGACCCCTCGGCAAGTGGAGAGGTAAAGTCGTGAGTCGCTGGCGCGACTTTCACATTAACATTCCGAATTGCTGTGCAGCCGTCGATAGCGGCCAGCATGGAAAATCAGTGGATCGGCGGCCTGGCCACGGGCAAAGCGCTGGACGCGACCCAGGAAAATAAGGTGGTCGCCGCCCGGATAATGCGCCTCGTGACTGCATTCAAACCACGCCGAGCAGCCTTCGATAAGGGGTACTCCGGCCAGCCCAGGCGTGAAGACGAGCGCATCGAAACGATCCTCGTCACGGCTGGCGAAACAGTTCGAGATGGCTTCCTGATTGGCGGCCAGGACATTGACGGCGTAATGGCCAGCGTGACGAAAGGCTGCGAGTCGGGGGGAGTCGCATGCGAGGCTCCACAGGATCAAGGGAGGGTCCAGGGAAACGGCGTTGAAGGAACTGATGGTGAGGCCGATCGGCTTGCCATCGGTGGCCAGTGTGGTCAGCACGGTGACGCCGGTGGCAAAGCTGCCGAGTGCGTCGCGAAAGTCGCGGCAGACCAGATCCCTATCCCTGGTGGCCTGTGCGTGACGGGTATTCCCGCCGGGCAGGTCGATCGCCGCTGCTTCCGGATTGTCCGGGGAGGAGTCAAGAGGGGCACGCATCAGGCGACCCGGATGTGTTGTGCAGGCGTGTCAAGATTCAACGTCGAACGTTGGTAAAATGATTCCCGAGTTCCCGAATTATTCTGCGCTGCCACTGATCCACCGGATACTGTACAAAACTCATGATTATCACCGGGCAGCTTTCATATGTCGAGACGATTCTGATGCAGTGCCATTTCTGTTTTCGCGCGCGGACATTTACCGAGACAGCTGCAGGGGTTTATCCGCGGTGCTTGTCGGCCACCGCTGGCATGACCTTGAGGCCGACATCGGTGGCACCGGTGTGCTTAGTCCATGGCTGACGCCTGGCCGGCGACCGGGCCGGGCTTCTCGATACGGGTGATTGCCTGGCAGAGGGTGCATGGCCGCCACGATCTGCCCTGGCAACAGACATTTGACCCGTACCGCATCTGGTTATCTGAAATCATGTTGCAGCAAACCCAGGTGCCGACCGTGATTCCTTATTACACGCGCTTTCTCGCACGTTTTCCCACGCTTGCAGCACTTGCCGAAGCTTCTCTCGAGAGTGTTCTCGAATTGTGGTCCGGGCTCGGCTATTACGCGCGTGCACGCAATCTGCACCGCTGCGCGCAAATTCTCGTTGCCGAGCGTGCGGGTCGGTTCTCCGCCGATCCCGGCGAAACCGCAGCATTGCCGGGAATCGGTCGCTCTACCGCGGCGGCGATCAGTGTTTTCGCCTTTGGTCGTCGAGCCACGGTTCTCGATGGTAACGTCAAACGCGTGCTGGCGCGTTGCTTCGGGGTTGCCAGTGGCGCGGCGCGGGACGAGCGCGCGCTGTGGGCGTTGGCCGAAACGCTGCTCCCGGAAAACGACATTGAGGCCTATACGCAAGGGATGATGGATCTCGGGGCGACCGTTTGCCGCCGTCACCATCCTGCCTGCGACGTTTGTCCGCTACAGGCCGCCTGCATTGCTCGCCGACAGGGCCGACAAGCCGAACTGCCCTCGCCAGCGCCGAGAAAAGTATTACCTGAACGGGTGAGCAGCGTCCTGCTGCTCAGCGACGGCTGTCGCGTGTTCCTCGAACGCCGCCCACCGAGTGGTCTCTGGGGAGGTTTGCTGAGCCTGCCCGAAGCGCTCAGCGAGTCGGCCGCAAGTTTTGCCCGGCGCCAGGGTTGCCGGTTGCTGGGCACGCAGGCGCTGTCGCCGATGACGCATGCGTTTACCCATTTCAGGCTGATCCTCCAGATACTGCGCTGCGATGTCGAAGTGATCAGCCTGCAGGTCAGGGAACACGGGTACGAGTGGCTGCTCCTGGACGATCTCGCTGGCGCAGCATTGCCGACGCCGATCAAGAAGCTGCTGCTGTCCCTCGGTCGCTGACACGGCTCGGTCCGCCTGCCTGAGCGAATCCTTGCCGGTCAGCGCCCACCCTGGTTCAGGAGTTGTTCGAAGGCATCGACGGGCAGGGGGCGGCTGAAGAGAAATCCCTGGTAGCCGTGGCAGCCATGGTCTTCAAGAAACTGGCGCTGCGCCTCGTTTTCGACCCCCTCGGCCAGCACCTTGAGACCGAGGCTGCTTCCCATGGTGACAATGGTTTGCGCGATCACCGCATCGCTCTGGTTGTCGGGGAGTCTGTTGACGAAGGCACGATCGATCTTGAGTTGGTCGAGCGGCAAACGGGTCAGGTAAGACAGAGACGAATAACCGGTGCCGAAGTCGTCCATCGAGAAGCTGACGCCGAGCTGCTTGATGACGTCCATTTTGGCGATCGTGTCGGCCACGTTGTCCAGCACCAGGCTCTCGGTCAGTTCGAGTTTCAGGCGCAGAGGGTCGGCGCCGCTGTATTCGATGACCTTTCGGAGTTGCTCGACGAAATCGGCCTGGCGGAACTGGCGTGCGCTGACATTGACCGCCAACTGTAAATCGCGTGTCCGCGCCTCGACGGACCAGGCCCGGAGTTGCGCGCAGGCGGTTTCCAGCACCCAGTGCCCGATCGGTACGATCAGCCCGGTATCTTCGGCAAGCGGGATGAATCGGTTGGGTGGGACCAGGCCGTGCTCAGGGTGCTGCCAGCGCAGCAGCGCCTCGGCAGCAACAATACGGCGCAGCTCATCGACCTGTGGCTGGTAATGCAGGATGAACTGGTTTTTCTGCAAAGCCATATGCAGATCTTCTTCCAGCTGTCGCCGGTCGCTGGCGGCCTGGTTCATACTCGCGGTAAAAAACTGCATGTTGTTGCGCCCGGCTGATTTGGCGTGATACATCGCCGCATCGGCATTGCGCATGAGGATGTCGACGCTCTCCCCATCGCCGGGGAACACGGCGATGCCGATGCTCGAGGTGGTGTGCAGTCTCTGTCCTTCGAGGTGGTAGGGTTGCGACAAGGTGGTGAGGATTTTGCTGGCGACTCGTTCGGCGGCGATGGCGTCAGCGCCGGTCAGGACGACGACGAACTCGTCGCCACCCAGGCGGGCCACCACATCGCTTTCGCGCACGCTCGCCATCAACCGTTTCGAAACTTCCAGCAGCAGCGAGTCGCCGACATGGTGACCCAGGGTATCGTTGATATTTTTGAAACGATCGAGATCGAGAAACATCACCGCCAGCGGACGGTGCTGGCTGTCACGTCGTGCCGCAGCCAGGGCCTGCTCAAGACGACCCTGCAAATTGGAGCGGTTGGGCAGATCGGTCAGGGTATCGAAATGCGCGAGGTGACTGATCCTTTCTTCGGCCGCTTTGCGTTCGGAAATATCGACGAAGCTGCCGATATAATGTTCGATATTCCCGTCGGATCCGCAGATGGTCGAGATCGACAGCCATTTCGGGTAGACGCTGCCGTCCTTGCGACGGTCCCAGATCTCGCCCTGCCAGTGGCCGGTTCTGTTGATCGACTGCCACATGGCGCGGTACGTTTCCGGAGGCGAGAGCCCTGATGATAGCCGGCGCGGGTTCTCGCCGCGTACCTCATCGGCGGCATATCCGGTGAGGCGACAGAAGGCCTTGTTGACCTCCAGGATGCGGTTGTCGCGGTCGTTGACCATGATCGCCTCGGCGCTGTGTTCGAAGACTCCGGCCAGCAGACGCAGGCGGGTTTCCGTGACGTGACGATCACTGATGTCTTCCTTCACGGCAAGGTAATGGGTGACTTCGCCGTGATCGCCAAAAACCGGTGAAATGCTCGTCTGTTCCCAGAACAATTCGCCGTTCTTACGCCGGTTGTGCAGAATTCCGTTCCATACCTTACCTTCGAGCAGGGTTTGCCACAGTTGCTGATAGGTCTCGGGAGGGGTTTCACCGGATTTCAGGAAGCGCGTGTTCTGGCCAATAGCTTCGCTCCGGGAAAAGCCCGTCATCTGGGTAAAGCTGGGATTGACGTACTCGATCTCGCCATTGCGACTGGTGATGACAATGGCCACCGGACTATACTCGACCGCCTGCAGCAGAAGCCGCGATACCTGTTCGGCCTGCCGGTGTTCAGAGACGTCGGCGAGCACGACGGCAATGATCGGCGTTTCGCCGGCGGCGTTGTGGACGACAAACAGGGTGTGTATGGCCGGGATGCTGCGCTTGCCCAGCGAAGACAATTCCAGCTCGCCTGTCCACTGGCCTGTCTGGAGAACTGCCGGCAGGACTTCCTCCCGTAATTTTCGGCGGTTTTCTCCGGTATAGAAATGATTGAACGAATAATCGTGGTACACGGCGTTCGCCGGCAGATCGAGCAAGCGGAGCAGCTCCGGGTTGGCATAGGTGATGGTCCCGTCGGGATGCGTCATGCCAATGCCCTGGCCGGCGTTTTCTACCAGGCGTTCGAATATCTGGAGTCGCTTGCCGTTGTCGCGTTGTTGCCGTTCGCTGTCGACCAGGTTGGCGACGACCTGTGCCTCGCGTGTTTCGCTCCGCCACAGACGCAGCAGCAGTGCGGCGAATAGCGCGAGCAACAGGAAACCGCAAGCGCCCACCACCAGTGCACGTGTTCGCCAGCCAGCGAGGACGTCGTCGAAGCTGACGCCGATGATGAAATAGAAAGGGTAGTGTTCGAGCCGGTGAAAGCTGTAAATCCGCTGTATGCCGTCGGTCTGGGAGGCAAAGTGCAAGGTTCCCGTCCTGTCGCCGCGGGCCATCGGTGGTCGAAGCGGATGATCCGGATCGAGTTCCTGGTTCATCCTGCCTGGCACCGACGGCCAGCGCACGACCTGTCGGTGGTCGTCGCTGCGTCGAAACGAGATGACGCCATTGCTGCCGACATCGACCGAGCGAAAGATCTCCACCTGGCGATCCAGGTCGAGCACCGCGGTGACGATGCCAAGAAACCCACTCTGCGGGTCCTGCAGTGCACGGGCGATGATCAAGCTGGGCCGTCCGGTGGCGCGCGAAATGATCACTTCGGAGAACAGCAGGCCGGACTGCGGTCGGTTTTGCAGGGAGCGAAAGTAAGCCCGATCGGCGACATTGGCGGGTAGCGTATGGGGTCCGTTCGAGCTGTTCAGCAGATCGCCGTTGCGGTCGAAAATCCGCAGACCGGCCAGCTCATCGAAATGTAGCAGGTGCGCGTCGAGTGCCTCGCCCAGCTGCGCCGCGTAGCTGGCTGACACTGGCCGGGCCAGAGCCTGCGCCGGGAGGCTACGGCTTAATCCTTGCAGGATGGCATCGGTACGACGCAGCGTGGCGTCCAGTCGCATTTCGAAGATCGCCGCGTAATTGCGGGTTTGGGTTTCGGCATCGACGATTTGCTCCTGGTAGCTCAACCATAGTTGGTAAGCCAGCAGTTGCAGGACGCAGAAGACAAGGAAGCCAAGGCCAAGCAGCAACGTTCGGCGCTGCCTTCGGTCGGTGATGGGTGCTTTTTCCGTGATCATCTGGGAATACTGCAAGACTTTGCCGTTGAAGGCAAGGATGCGCCCAGGGAGTGATCGGTTTGCGGGTGGACGCGAATCTCCTGTCCGCTCAGGAAACGTGAGTAGGTGGCGGCGCGGCGCCGATCCTGCCGATCGCCCAGCGTCCAAAGCCAACGCCACAGGCCAGTGTGAGGAATGCTGCCGTCCAGCCGGCCTGCAGGCTGCGGCCGAAGGCATCAAGGGCGACGCCAAAGGCGATCGGTCCGATGCAGGCGCCGGCAAAGCCGATAGACGAGTACAGGGCGAGCGCAGTGCCGCGTTTTTCGGGTGAGGTTTCGGTGAGCAGGCCGGCCGTCAACGCGGCCGAATCGAGATTCATGCTCGCCGCGTAAACCAGCAGCAAGGGCACCAACACGAGGCCCGACTGGCTACCCGAGAAGCCGACGACAACCGCCAGAACGCCGGACAAAGGCATTACGGCCTGTAGCCAGCGACCGCGTCCCCAGTGCTGCGCGCCTTCGTTGCCGAGAATGCTGGCGGGGACCGCGAGAAAGGTGGCCAGCGCGGCAATCAATCCCGGCATCGCCGTCCAGGAATCGGGCGTTCGGGCATGCGTCCAGGTCAGGTAGGCGACCAGCCAGGCCCGGAAGCCGAAGAGTTCCCAGTTGTGACCGAAATAGCCGCCACAGAAAGCCAGGATGCGTCGATCACCCAGGACGCTTCGCCAGTGGCTGTGCCCGACCGGCATCGCTGCCAGCGGTTTGCCCGGTGCGATGCCACACCAGACCAGCAGCATCGACAGTGCCGCACAAACCGCCGCGATGGCGAACAGCCCGGGCCATGGCAGCCGTTCCTGGAGCAGTCCGATCCAGAGATACGACAGCCCGGCGCCGACACCGAACGTGGCAGTATAGAACGCGGTGCCCCGTGCTTGTACAGCGACCGGCAGCCGGTCCGTCAGCGCCTTGAGACCCGGCATGTAGGTTCCGGCCAGACCCAGACCAGCCAGCCACCACCAGCACAGGCCACTTGCCAGACCGTCGGCGAAGCTCGCGAAGCCGGCCAGGGCGAGCGCGCTCACGGTTGCGCCGGCCAGGTAGATGCGCCGCGCGTCGATGCGATCGGTCAGGCTGACCAGTACAGGGACGGCGAGGATGTAGCCGAGGAAAAAAATGCCGCCCAGCCAGCCGCCAGCGGTCGCCGACAAGGACCAGCGTTGCGAAAGTTGTGGCAAGAGCGACGGCACCAGCGCAAAGCCGGCCATCAGCAATGCCTCGGCGATGCAGAAAGTGAGGACCAGCACGGCCGAAGAGGGTTGGCCAGTCATCGTTCAACAGGTGGGGAGGTCATGGGGCAGTCGGCGCCTCTCCCCAGCGTGGCATCAGCGCATGGCGTACCTGCAGCTGGTCAAGAATGCGCGCCACCACGAAATCGACGAGGTCCCCGACTCGCTGTGGATGGTGATAAAAGCCCGGGCTGGGAGGCAGGATCACGGCTCCCGCCCGTGCCAGACGCAACATGTTTTCGAGATGTATCACCGACAGTGGTGTCTCACGTGGCACCAGAATCAGCTTGCGGCCTTCCTTGAGGACCACGTCGGCAGCCCGTTCGATCAACTTGCTGGCCAGCCCCTGGGCGATCGCCGCGAGGGTCCCCAGCGAACACGGACAGATCACCATGGCATCAGGCGGGTTGGAGCCACTGGCGAGCGGCGCGAACCATTCTTCGCGCCCGTAGACCTCGAGTTGGCCCGGCAAGCCGGGGTAGCGTTCCTCCAGGCCGGCCCGTGCCTCGCTGGCACGGGCCGGCAAGTCGAGCCCCATCTCCTGCCGGGCGACGATCTGCGCGACCTGAGAGTAAAGGAGCTGAACCCGGCAGCCGGCGGCGAGCAGGCATTCGAGCAAGCGCACGCCATAGGGCATGCCGGAGGCGCCGGTGAAGGCCAGGCAGACGGTTTCAGGCATGGTCGATCTCGGGTTGTTGGGCTGGCAATTCTTCGAGCAGACGTGCCGCAATCAGGCCGTTGATGATCCCGAAGGCGAGTGCCGCCACTGCAAAGAAAGGGACTAGCAGGAACAGGCCATTATGGGGAACCAGCCACAGCCGGGCCAGCAGCAGTTGCCCGCTGATATGGGCAAAGGCTGCCAGGATGCTCCAGCTGACTGGCCCGAAGCAGCGCTGGGGCAGGCGCACGGCAATCGCCAGCGTCAGCAGGCTACACAGCGCGCCGCTAAGGCTCATGAAAAATCCGGGTGACAGAAAGTAGCCCAGTAGCAGGCTGCCGGCGAAGATACGCAGGCCGCTCACCCAGGCAGCAGCAGCCCAGCCATAGCGCGCCAGAACGATCAGCGTGACGATATTCGCGAGACCGGGTTTGACGCCTGGCAGGGGCATCGGAATGGCCGCGTCGATCAGGGACAGACCGATCGCCGCCGTCGCCAGCCGCGCGATGCGGTGGTCATCGGGCGTCGTGTGCAGCGTGACCAGCCGCTGGCGATCAGGTATCACTAGCCATCGTCACGGTGCCTGTCCGGTGCCGCGGCACGCTCAAGGTTCCGATATGGCGCGGCCGCGCGAGATGAAAGCGACCGAATAGCCTGCCTGAAACTTGGAATGCAGGGCCTCTATGGTTGGTGGCGAGACGGGTGTGGCTGCCTCCCACTTGATCGCATAATTGGCTCCGGAACCGCCGGCGTTCTCGCGAAGTTCGACGAACAGTTCGAAGGTACCAAACGGAGGAATTACCCTGGGGGTCGGTACCGAGTTGCGAATCAGGGCGCCCTCGGTATTGTAGTAAGGCGCCGCGACGACCCGGATCGGGTGGCTGGGGTCGGTATTGCGGACGCTGACCATGACCGACAACAGGGTGTTGTCGGGACGGCCCGAAGAGGACACATTGCCATGCCGAATCTCGGAGTAGATCGGCACGTAGACTGTTTGCCCGCGGGTAGGTGGTTCGATTCCTTCGGCGAGTGCAGAGCTCATCGCGCAGGCGAGGGTCAGCGTGACTGCCAGCCAGCAGCGGCCAACAGAAGTAAAGCGGCGGAAGAACGAGGAGGTGGCATTCATGACAGGCTCCTTGGAGGGGATCGTCGGATCGGCGATACCGGGGTACAACCCGGCATCATCCGACAGGGGAGAGGAACGGTGTGAGATCTCAGATGAGTCGAACGCAGATCTCGTCGACGCCAGCGACGCCGGCCTCCAGCACATCGCCACGCCGCACCGTCGAGACGCCTGCGGGGGTGCCGGTGAAAATCAGGTCTCCCGCGGCGAGAATCACGTAGGTCGACAGGTTGGCGATGACTTCTGCGACTTTCCACGACATCTGTTCGAGGTCGCCATTCTGTCGCAGTTGGCCATTGACCTTGAGCCAGATCGAACCGCGTGCCGGATGTCCGACGGTCGCGAGGGGATGGATCGCAGTGATTGGCGCACTCTGGTCGAACCCTTTGCCCATGTCCCAGGGATGGCCCTTGTTCTTGGCAAGTAGCTGCAGGTCGCGCCGGGTCAGATCGAGACCGACTGCGTAGCCGTAGACGCAGTCAAGCGCCTGAGCCGGGTCGATATTGGCGCCACCTGCAGCCAGTGCAACGACCAGTTCGACCTCGTGCTGAAGGTTGTCGGTGGCTGGTGGATAGGCGACCTCACCGCCGCCCTGCACCAGCGTATCGGCGGGCTTGCTGAAGAAGAAAGGGGGTTCGCGGCGATCGGCGCCCATCTCCGCGGCATGATCGGCGTAATTGCGGCCGACGCAGTAGACTCTGCGGACCGGGAACAGAGTGTTGCCGCCGGCAACGGGAACGCTGGCCGGAGGGGGGGGTGGAAAGACGTAGTTCATGGCAGCTCCTTGCGGTGATTCAGACCGGGTTGTCGATGTCGACGAATTGACAGTCAAGGCCGAAACGTTCGGCCAGATGAGCGGCCAGTGCCTGCACGCCAAAGCGTTCGCTGGCGTGGTGACCGGCGGCAAGGTAGGCGACGCCGGACTCGCGTGCAAGATGCACGGTCTGCTCGGCGATCTCACCGCTCAGGTAGAGATCGACGCCGAGCGTGATGGCCTGTTCGAACAATCCCTGTGCTGCGCCGGAACACCATCCGACGCGGCTGACCAGGCGATCGCCGTCACCGATCAGCAGCGGCGGGCGCTGCAACTCGCGGCCAACACGATCGACGATCGCCGAGATGGGGGTCGGGTATTCCAGGGTGCCCAGCCAGCCGACGTCTTGCTCGCCAAAACGAGCGTTCGGGGTCCAGCCGAGTCGTCTGGCCAGTTGTGCATTGTTCCCGAATTCCGGGTGGCCATCGAGTGGCAGATGATAGGCGATCAGGTTGATGTCGTGCTGGAGCAGCGTTTGCAGGCGCGTTTTCCGCAGGCCGGTGACACGACCCTCTTCGCCGCGCCAGAACCAGCCATGATGGACCAGGAGAGCGTCAGCGCCACGCTCGACAGCCGCATCGAGCAGCGCCTGGCTGGCCGTGACGCCGGCGATCAGGCGCCTGACTTCGGGGCGTCCTTCCACTTGCAGGCCGTTTGGGCAATAATCCCGGAAACGCCCTGGTTCCAGCAATTGCTCCAGGTAGCGTGTCAATTCTTGGCATTTCATTTACTGGCTCCGATTTCGCCCATGCGCAGGCTCTGGTTGATTTTTGCACAAACGGTGACGGTCAGTCTCGCCGTTCTCTTCGTGGTGAGCACGCTCAAGCCGGAGTGGCTGGACAAACCATCTCCGGCCAATGCGAATGTCGTGGCCCTGCAGGAGTCGGCCGTCGTGACCAATGCTCCGGCTACCACCCCAACCTCGTTCCGCGACGCGGCGAAGAAGGCGCTGCCGTCGGTCGTGCATATCTTTACCTCTCAGAAAATCAGGACGCGGCGTAATCCCTTGTTTGACGACCCGGTCTTCCGGCACTTTTTTGGGGACAACCCCGCAGGTGACGCGCCCAGGACTTCCGGGCTGGGTTCGGGGGTCATTGTCAGCCCTAACGGCTATATTCTCACGAACTTTCATGTGGTCGAAGCGGCAGACCAGATCGAGATCGCCCTCAGCGATGGCCGCAACCTCAACGCTCGCTTGGTGGGCAGTGATCCCGAGTCCGACCTCGCAGTCTTGCAGATTACCGAACACAACGGCAAGGAACTGCTGCTGCCGGCAATTACCCTGGGCCAGATGGACAACCTTGTGGTGGGAGACGTTGCGCTGGCCATTGGCAACCCTTTTGGCGTGGGCCAGACGGTGACCATGGGGATCATCTCCGCACTGGGTCGCTCGCATCTCGGAATCAATACCTTCGAGAACTTCATCCAGACCGACGCGGCGATCAACCCCGGCAATTCGGGGGGCGCGCTGGTGGACAGCCAGGGCAACCTGATCGGCATCAATACGGCCATCTACTCGCGCTCGGGCGGCTCGTTGGGGATCGGTTTTGCGATTCCGATCTCGATTGCCAGGAACGTCATGGAGCAGATCATCCAGACCGGTACCGTGACCCGCGGCTGGATCGGCGTCGAGGCTCAGGAAATCAGCGTCGACCTGGCAGAGTCCTTCGGCCTGCCGGATACCAACGGCGCCCTGATTGCCGGCGTCCTGCGCGGCAGTCCGGCCGATGCGGGCGGGATCAAACCGGGAGACATCCTGCTCGCCGTGGACGGACGGGAGGTCAAGGATCCGCAGGGTATGCTCGACCTGATCGCCGCGCAGAAGCCTGGCGAAACGATTTCCTTCCGATTGCGCCGTCAGAACAACGTACTCGATACTGCTGTCAAGATCGGCAAGCGGGCGCCACCGCGCCGCGAGCGCGAGTAATTGGGGTCGTCGATGTGCCAGTTACTGGCCATGAACTGCAATGTCCCGACCGACATCTGCTTTTCCTTTGCCGGATTTCAAGCGCGCGGCGGCGCCACCGATGTCCATGTTGACGGCTGGGGAATCGCTTTCTTCGAGGGGCGCGGCACGCGCGTTTTTCTCGACCCGCAACCGTCCTGCGTGTCGCCGGTTGCCGAACTGGTGCGCAGCTATCCGATTCATTCCAAAAACGTTATCGCCCACATCCGCAAGGCGACCCAGGGAGGGGTTGCCCTAGAGAACACGCATCCCTTCATGCGCGAGCTGTGGGGACGTTACTGGATTTTCGCCCATAACGGCAATCTGCCGGATTTTTCGCCGCAACTCGATGGCAGCTTTACTCCGGTTGGCCAGACCGATAGCGAACGTGCCTTTTGCTGGCTGCTGCAGAACCTGCGTCAGCGCTTTGGCTGCCGGTCACCGAGTCAGACCCGGCTGTTCGACGCGCTCCATCAACTCACCCTTGATCTCGGCGCGCGCGGCGCATGCAACTATCTGCTGTCGAATGGCGACTGTCTGTTTGCCCACTGTTCCACCCAGCTCAGCTACATCATCCGCCAGGCGCCGTTTACCGTTGCGCATCTGCGCGATCAGGATCTGAGTATCGATTTCAGCGATGTCACGACTCCCGATGATCGTGTCGCGGTCATCGCCACCGTGCCGCTGACCGACAACGAGTGCTGGACGACAATGCCGAACGGCAGTCTGTGGCTTTTTGCCGAGGGGAGGCCGGTCAGGCATCAACTGACCATTGCCGGGCCGGCAAAAACGCCTGCCTGAGCAATGTCGGCCAGCAGCGGGATCAGGCCTCTGGCTTGCGGTCAGTGTTCTGCTGCGCGCCGAGATCCTTGATCGCCGCATCCATCTCCTGGGCAGACAGGGGTGTCCAGTCGGCCGCAGGACTGTGCGGGGCTTTCGGGGTAGGCGGATCCATCGGCGTGGCGTGTGCCGAGCGCTGGCCGACAAAACGCGCGAGGAACAGCCCCAGTTCGAAAAGCAGGCAGAGCGGAATCGCCATCATCAACTGTGAAATCACGTCGGGCGGTGTGAACACGGCGCCCACGACGAAGGCACCGACGATCATGTAAGGACGCCATTCCCTGAGTTTGGCGACATCGACGATCCCGGCGTAGACCATCACCACCACGACTACCGGGACCTCGAAGGTCACTCCGAAAGCGACGAAAGTCGTGAGTACGAAAGAGAGGTACTTCTCGATGTCGGTCATCCAGGCGACACCCTCGGGGGCTACCTGTGACATGAACCCGAAGACGGTGGGAAAGACCAGGAAATAGGCGAAAGCCATGCCGACAAAGAACAGCAGCACACTTGCGGTCACCAGCGGCAGCGCCAGCCGCTTCTCATGGGCATACAGGCCCGGCGCGACGAAAGCCCAAACCTGATAGAGCACGTAGGGCAGGGCGATCAGGAAGGCAAGCATCAGTGCCACTTTCATCGGCACCAGGAAAATGCCGATCACATCGGTCGCAATCATCTGGCCGCCTTGCGGCAGGGTTGCCAGCAAGGGCTGCGCCAATAGCGCATAGAGCTCCTTGGCCCAGGGGAAAAGGCAGATGAAGACGATGCCGATGGCGATCAGCGCCCGGATCAGACGGTCGCGCAACTCGATCAGGTGCGAAAGGAAAGAATCTTCGGGTGGCTGCATCTCTCGATCAGACCGTTCGCTGCGACTGCTCTGGGTTGGCGGCAGGCACTGCAGCAGCGCTCGCCGGTGGCAGAGCATGGCTGGTCGCCGGGGATGGCGCCGTTGGTGCTGCCGGCTGTTCGAGCGCCGCCATGGGCTGCAGGTCACCACGGAGGGTTTGCTCCGTCTGGCTGAGCGCTTGCTTGGCAGCGCTCATTTCGGTGGTCAGACTCTGCTCGACGCTGCGTGCCGACTCCTGGAGTTCGCTCTGCAGTTTCTTCAGTTCCTCAAGCTGTATTTCACGGTTGATGTCGGATTTCACGTCATTGACGTAACGCTGCAGACGGCCGAGCATGTGCCCGGCCGTACGGGCTACCTTGGGCAGTCTTTCAGGACCAATCACCACCAGTGCGACGATGGCGATGACGATCATTTCGGAAAAGCCGATATCGAACATGGGTGGCTAGCTTCTGGTTTTCTCCCTGATCTCACCTTCGATGGTGTGACCCGTACCAACCTGCTGGGGCGGTTGTTGAGGGGGTGGGGGAGGCGAAACAGGTGGCATTGCGGCGGGCTGGGCCTCAGCGGCCTTGTCCTCTGCAGTCGCGTCTTTGATGCCGTCCTTGAAGCCCTTGACCGCGCCACCGAGATCGGATCCAAGGCTACGCAGCTTCTTGGTCCCAAAAACCAACAGAACGATGATCAGAACGATCAACCAATGCCAGATGCTGAAAGAGCCCATGTCAGGCCTCCATGAAGGTGAAATCGGGTGCAACGCCAGCGAGCTCGGCGCTACCCCCCGCCGCCGTGGTCAGATGCGTTTGAGCATCGGCCCGACTGGCTCCGGTCCGCCAACGATATGTGCATGCAGATGCTGCACTTCCTGATGGCCGATCCGTCCGGTATTGATGATCACCCGGAAGCCATCCGGGCTGCCCTGCTCGCTTGCCAGGCGATTGGCGATGGCGAGCATCCTGCCGAGCACCGGCACGTCGGCCTCGGTGGCCGTCGCCAGCGAGGTGATGTGACGTCTGGGGATGACCAGCAGATGTACCGGACGAGCCGGGTTGATATCGTGAAAGGCCAGAATCTCGTCGTCTTCATGAACCTTGCGCGCGGGAATCTGGCCCCCTGCGATCTTGCAGAACAAGCAGTTTTCCATGTTTTCAGCCCTTTCGTGATTTCTTCTCGTCGATTCCCGAGATTCCCTCACGCCGACGCATCTCCTGCAGTACATCCTCGATCGACAGGCCATAGAAAGCGAGCAGCACCATCATGTGATAGAGCACGTCGGCGGATTCCCAGACCACATGCAGGCGGTTGCCCTCCTTGCCTGCCATGATCAGTTCGGCAGTTTCTTCGCCGATCTTCTTCAGGATCGCGTCCGGTCCCTTGGCCATCAACTGCGCTGTGTAGGAAGTTTCCGGGTCGGCCTTGCGGCGTTCAAGCAGTGTTTCCGAGATCCGGTGCAACATATCCATGTTCATTTGCCGTAAATGTCCTCAGGGTTCTTGATCACTGGGTCGACCGCAACCCAGGAGTCACCCTGCAGTTGATAAAAAAAGCAGCTGGTTCGGCCCGTATGGCAGGCAATACCGCCTGCCTGGTCGATCGACAGCAGCAGCACATCGCCGTCGCAGTCGGTGCGCAGCGACCGCACGCGTTGCGTATGGCCGGACTCTTCGCCCTTGCGCCACAGACGCTGTCGCGAACGCGACCAGTATACCGCGCTCCCGGTGTTCATCGTCTCCTGCAATGATTGCCGATTCATGAAGGCAAACATCAGGACTCGACCGCTGCTGGCGTCTTGTGCAATGGTGGGAATCATACCCCGCTCATCCCATTTCAGTGCGTCGAGCCACTGCAGGCCGGGATCGAGATCACTCACAGACGAACCTCGATGCCCCGCTTGTGCAGGTATGTCTTGGCCTGGTGAACCGTATATTCACCAAAATGGAAGATGCTCGCGGCCAGGACGGCGTCGGCTCGGCCTTCAGAAACGCCGGCCGCGAGATGCTCTAGATTGCCGACGCCACCGCTGGCAATCACCGGGAGATCGACGGCATCGGAGACCGCGCGCGTCAGCGGCAGATCGAAACCGTTCCTGGTGCCGTCACGATCCATGCTGGTGAGCAGGATCTCGCCGGCACCGAGTTGCTGAACGCGGCGAGCCCAGGCGACGGCGTCGATACCGGTGTTCCTGCGTCCCCCGTGCGTGAATACCTGCCAGACCCCCGGTGCCGACTGCTTCGCGTCGATGGCCACGACAATGCATTGATTCCCAACCTTGGCAGATGCTTCGGCAATGAGATCCGGATTCTCGACGGCTGCGGTGTTCATGCTGACTTTGTCGGCGCCGGCATTCAGAAGGCGCCGTACATCGGCAACCGAACGGACGCCGCCGCCCACCGTCAATGGAATGAATACCTGTGCCGCACAGGCTTCGACGATGTGCAGGATAATGTCGCGCTGGTCCGAGGAAGCGGTGATATCGAGGAAGGTGACTTCGTCGGCGCCCTGCTCGTCGTAACGGCGTGCGATTTCGACGGGATCACCGGCATCACGCAAGTCAACGAAGTTGGTGCCCTTGACGACCCGGCCGGCAGTGACGTCAAGACAGGGGATGATGCGTTTGGCGAGGCCCAAGGTCAGCTACCGCCCCGAGCTTGCCAGGAGGAGAAGACGGTCATGGCTTTGCGGCACGGTCTGCGGTGGCCTGTGCCACAGCAAAATCAAGCGATCCATCGTAGATCGCGCGACCGGCGATGGCGGCGCTAATGCCTTCCTCTTCGACCGCGCAAAGCCGTTGGATGTCGTCGAGGCTAGACAGACCGCCACTGGCGATGACCGGAATCAACAGGGCCTGAGCGAGCTTCACCGTAGCCGCAATATTGATTCCCGAAAGCATGCCGTCACGGCCGATGTCGGTATAGATGATGGCCTCGACCCCATAGTCCTCGTACTTCTTCGCCAGGTCGATGACATCGTGACCGGTCATTTTTGACCAGCCATCAACCGCCACCTTGCCGTCTCTGGCATCGAGACCGACGATGATGTGGCCGGGAAAGGCGCCGCAGGCGTCGTGCAGAAAGCCAGGATTCTTCACCGCGGCAGTACCGATGATCACGTAACTGACACCGTCGTCCAGGCAACGCTCGATGGTGTCGAGATCGCGGATGCCGCCGCCGAGTTGCACGGGAATGTCATCACCGACGGCCTGCACGATTTCCTTGATCGCTTTCTCGTTTTTCGGCTTGCCGGCAAAAGCGCCGTCGAGGTCCACCACGTGCAGGCGGCGCGCGCCCTGCGCCAGCCAGTGGCGAGCCTGTTCGCCAGGGGAATCGGAGAAGACCGTAACCTGGTTCATCAGGCCTTGCTTGAGACGGACGCACTGTCCCTGTTTCAGGTCAATCGCGGGAATGATCAGCATCTTGAAAGAAGATAAAGGTGGGTTGAGACAAGTAAGTAAATCGTCTGCAGTTGATCAGGGTTTCCAGGCGACGAAGTTGGCCAGCATGGCGAGGCCCGCCAGGGCACTTTTTTCCGGGTGGCACTGAATGGCGAAGATATTATCCTGCGCCACTGCACTGGTAAAGGGGAGGCCATAATCGGTGCTCCCAACAACGCAGGCGTCGTCGGCCGGGGCAACGAAATAGCTGTGGACGAAATAGAAGCGTGTGCCATTGGCAATGCCCTTCCACAGGGGATGCCCCCTGACCTGTCGGACCTGATTCCAGCCCATGTGCGGTACCTTGAGGCGGTTGCCGGCTGCATCGACCATGTGCTCGGCAGGAAAGCGGCGAACCTTGCCAGCGATCACGCCAAGTCCTGGCACATCGCCTTCCTCGCTGTGCTCAAAGAGCATCTGCTGGCCAATGCAGATGCCGAGAAAGGGCTTGTTGCGTGCAGCTTCGATCACCGCCGACCGCAATCCACGCGCCTCGATCTCGCGCATGCAGTCGGGCATTGCCCCCTGACCGGGGAAGACCACGCGCTCGGCGTTGCTGACTACCGCCGGGTCAGCCGAGACCAGCACTGCACGTCCGTCGGCGACATGCACCAGCGCTTGCCAGACCGAGCGCAGGTTACCCATGCCGTAATCGACCACAACGATCGCACCCTGGCCATCATCCTTGGCTGTATTGTCGGCCAACATTACAGTGAGCCCTTGGTCGAGGGAATGATACCGCCGGCGCGCGGGTCTTCCTCAACGGCCATACGCAGCGCGCGACCGAAAGCCTTGAACACCGTTTCCGCCTGGTGGTGCGCGTTGTCGCCGCGCAGATTGTCGATATGTAGTGTCAGCAAGGCGTGATTGACCAGGCCCTGGAAAAATTCGTGTACCAGATCGACGTCAAAAGCGCCAATCATGGCCCTCCGAAAATCGACATGGAACTCGAGGCCCGGTCGGCCGGAGAGATCGACCACGACTCGAGACAGCGCTTCGTCGAGCGGTACATAGGCGTGCCCATAACGGCGCAGGCCCTTCTTGTCGCCGAGGGCACTGGCCAGTGCCTGCCCGATCGTGATGCCGATATCCTCGACGGTGTGGTGGGCGTCGATATGCAGGTCGCCGGCGGCCGCAACTTCGAGGTCGATCAGCCCGTGACGGGAAATCTGTTCAAGCATGTGGTCGAGGAAAGGCACTCCGGTCGCGAAGCTGCCGCGGCCACTGCCGTCAAGGTTCAGTCGAACGGTGATCCGGGTTTCGAGCGTATTCCTGGAAACTTCTGCTTGCCGCATCGGGTACCATTGCCGGGTGGCAGTTCGGGTCTGGAAAAGGTTCAGCCTGCTGCTGCGAACCGCAGGCCGATCATCAGCTTCGATCGACCGGTACGCATGATACCATTTCACGCTTCGCATGCATCCCGAACGGTCATGACTTTTCCGGGCATTCCCTGAATAGTTAGGTAGTCATGGCCTTTTCTACTCCCTTCCCCTCTCCCGCGAGTGGAGAGGGGAGGATTCGTGGTCGCATACGCGACTTTCACATTAACCGGGCAGCCTTTCATGAGTCGCTACTGGAGTTCTCTCGTTCACCGCCTGATGCCCTATGTTCCGGGCGAGCAGCCCAGGCTGCCAAACCTTGTCAAGCTGAACACCAACGAAAACCCTTATCCGCCCTCGCCGCGTGTCGATGCTGCGATTGCCGAAGAAATGGCGAATGGCGGCGAGTCGCTGCGGCTCTACCCGGATCCCGGCGCCGAGCGCCTCAAGGCGGCGATTGCGATCCGCTACATGCAGTTCGGCATCACACCGCAACAGATCTTCGTCGGTAACGGTTCCGACGAAGTACTGGCGCATGTCTTCATGGCGTTGCTCAAACACGAGTTGCCGATTTTCTTCCCGGATATCACTTACAGCTTCTACCCGGTCTACTGTGGCCTGTACGAAATCGCCCATGTGGCCGTCCCGCTCGACGAGAATTTCGAAATCCGCTGCGAAGATTACGCGGCAGCAAACGGCGGCATCATTTTCCCGAACCCGAATGCGCCGACGGGTCGTCTGCTGCCACTCTCGGCCATCGAGCGTCTGCTCCTGACGCATCACCGATCGGTCGTCGTCATCGATGAGGCTTACATCGACTTCGGCGGCGAGTCGGCGCTTGCGCTGGTC
This sequence comes from Candidatus Accumulibacter cognatus, assembly GCF_000584975.1. Classification (NCBI taxonomy): domain Bacteria; kingdom Pseudomonadati; phylum Pseudomonadota; class Betaproteobacteria; genus Candidatus Accumulibacter; species Candidatus Accumulibacter cognatus. The sequence goes on from NZ_JDST02000031.1 coordinate 95,189, forward strand.
AATCAGCACCCGAATCTGCTGGTCGTGCACACCCTTTCGAAGTCGCGTTCGCTGGCCGGGCTGCGCGTCGGCTACGCGGTCGGCCATCACGACCTGATCGAGGCGCTCGAAAGAGTCAAGAACAGTTTCAATTCCTACCCGCTCGATCGGCTGGCGATTGCCGGTGCAGTCGCTGCCATCGGCGATCAGGAGCACTTTGAAATCACCCGGCAGGCCGTCATCAGCAGTCGCGAGGCCCTGCGCAGTACCTTGCTGCGGCTGGGTTTCGAAGTCCAGCCTTCGGCAGCCAATTTCATTTTTGCCCGTCACCCGCAGCATGACGCCGGTCAGCTCGCCGCGGCACTGCGCCAACGAGGCATCATCGTTCGTCATTTCAGGCTGCCGCGGATCGACCAGTATCTGCGGATCACGATCGGCACCGACGCACAATGCGCACTATTGGTCAAGGCTCTGGCCGAGATCGTGGGCGAATCAATCCTGATTGCTTGAGCTGTCGCAAGGAGAGCCAGGTGGCTGAAGAAAGCCCGTTCAAGGGACAGACCGGCTGGCGGCGGATTTGGAACGCATTCCACTATTCGCGGGCAGGTCTGTACGCGGCCTATTGTTCAGAAAACGCCTTTCGGCAGGAGGTACTGCTCGCCACGTTGCTGGTCCCGCTGGCTTTCCTCCTGTCGCCGAACGGGCTCGGGCTGGCACTGATGATCGGCAGTTTGCTGCTGGTGCTGATCGTCGAATTGCTCAATTCAGCGATCGAGGCGACGGTCGACCGGATTTCGCTGGATCGGCACCCGCTGGCCAAGCGTGCCAAGGACATCGGCAGCGCAGCGGTGCTGCTGGCCTTGCTCAACGTTCCGGTCATCTGGGCTTGCGTCTTGTTTGGGTGAGTCGGGTGCCGGGGGGTACCGCACTTGCTAGGGGCGTTGCCTCCACCGGTCTCAAGCGATGCGGTGCAGATGAATCAGCGCCGAGATCTTGGCCCCCAGCCAGCCGAGCGCAGCGCCGATCGCGGCTAGGGCGACGACATCGCCGGCCGACAGGCCTTGCAGGGCGAAGCTGGCGCCATAGAGCCGCGTCAGTTCGGCCACCGGTGGCGACAGCAGGCGTAGACCGGCGCTCACCAGCAGGGCGGCGCAGAGTCCGCCGAGAGCGCCCTGCAGCATGCCGAAATAGTGGAGCGGGCGCTGGATGTAGGTATCGGTGGCCCCGATCAGTTTGGCCACCTCGATCTCCGCAGCCTGAGCGAGGATTTGCAGGCGAATGGTGTTGAAAGTGATGGTCACCAAGGCGCCAGCAAACAGCGCGCCAAGCATCATGACGACCCGCTCGCCGAGGCGGAGCAGCGCATCGAAACGCTTGACCCAGGCCGAGTCGAGCTGGACATGCGCAACTTTTGGCCAGGAGGCAAAGGTTCTGGCCAAGTCTTCGAGGGCCTCCGGTCGGGTGTCTCCCGGGGTGACGACAAAAGCGTCAGGCAGCGGATTCCGTGGCAGACTGGCGATGATCTCGGTCATCCCTTCAGCCGCCTGCAGGCGCTTCAAAGCCTCCTCGCGCGGCACGAAACGCCAGCCTCCGGATCGGTTTTCCTGCAGGCGCGACTCGATGTCGCTGATCTCGCGTTTGCCGGCGTCGAGGGCCAGGAAAATGCTGATCTGTTGTACGTTGGGGGTGTCGCCGGTGAGCTTGCGGAGGTTGTCGAGGGTCAGCCAGCCAGCGGTCGGCAGGGTCAGCGCGACGCCGATCACCAGCAGCGACAGCAGCGAATTGAGCGGTGCCGCGCTCAGCCGTCGCAAGGCATCGCGCAGCGCCGCCAGGTGCTGGGCGAGCCAGGATCTCACGGCGTGACACCGCAGCTGGCTGGTTCGCGCTCTTCGCTCATCGCGCCTTGGGCGAGGCGGAGAACGCGCGGTTGCAGGTGGGGCAGCAGCAAGGGGTCATGAGTGGCAATGAGCACGGTCACGCCAACCTGCTGGAAGGAACGGAAGATTTCGAGAATCTCGCTTGCCGACGCCGCGTCGAGGTTGGCGGTCGGCTCGTCAGCGAGAATGATTGCTGGCCGATTGACGACGGCGCGGGCAATCGCCAGACGTTGTTGCTCGCCGCCAGAGAGCGCAATCGGGAAAGTCTTCTCGCGATTCGGCAGACCCACCTTGGCCAGCGCTGCCTGGGCCCGGCGCAACGCTTCCTTGGCCGGGTGGCCGACGATCGCCAGGGGCAGCAGCACATTGTCGAGGACGTTGCGATCGAACAGGAGTTTACGATCCTGAAAGATCAGTCCGAGTTTGCGGCGCAGGTAAGGAACGGCGTTCTTGCGCAGCGTAGCGAGATTCTGGCCGTTGATCACGATACTGCCCGAGGTCGGGCGCTCGATCGCCGCCAGCAATTTGAACAGCGTCGATTTCCCGGCGCCGGAGTGTCCGGTTAGGAAGACCATTTCTCCTGCGGTGATCCCGAAACTCACGTTGCGCAGGGCTTCTCGGCCTTCCGGATAGCGTTTGGTGACGTTGCTGGCGGTAATCACTCGAATAGCGCGTCTACGAAATCGCGGGCAGTGAAGGGCCGGAGATCGTCAATGCCTTCGCCGACACCGATAAAGCGAACTGGTTTCGGGCACTGGCGGGCGATGGCGGCGACGACGCCGCCTTTCGCCGAACCGTCGAGCTTGGTCAGGATCAGACCGGTGACCTGGATCGCCTTGTCGAAGGCCATGACCTGCTGCAGCGTGTTCTGGCCGAAGGTTGCGTCGAGGACTAGCAGCGTCTCGTGCGGTCCGGACGGGTCGGCCTTCCGGATGACGCGCCGGACCTTGGCGATTTCCTCCATCAGGTGCAATTGTGTCGGCAGGCGGCCAGCCGTATCCGCCAGGACGATGTCGATGCCGCGCGCCCTGGCGGCGGCGATGGCGTCAAAGATCACCGCCGCCGGGTCGCCGGACTGCTGAGAGATTACCGTCACATGGTTGCGTTCGCCCCAGGTCTGCAACTGCTCGCGCGCGGCGGCGCGGAAGGTGTCGCCGGCTGCCAGCAGGACCGATCGGCCCTGTGCCTGAAAATGCTTGGCCAGCTTGCCGATCGAGGTCGTCTTGCCGGCGCCGTTGACGCCGGCAATCATGATGATGAACGGGCGGTGCGCGGTCAGGTCGAGCGGTTCTTCGAGCGGCCGCAGGAGTTCGTGGAAAATCTCGGACAGCGCGCGCTGAATCTCCTCCGGGGTGTCGAGCCGGTCGCGTTTGGCGCGCATTTTCAGCTGATAGAGCAGATGCTGGGTTGCATCGAGGCCGACGTCGCTGCTCAATAGCAGGCTTTCCAGATCTTCGAGCAATTCATCGTCGACCTTGCCGCGCGAGAACAGTGATTTCAACCTGCCGCTGAATTGCGCGCGCGTGCGCGCGAGACCGGCCTTGAGTCGCTGCCGCCACGGAACCACGGGCGCTGCGCCTTCGATGACGACTGGACTGGTTGGCGCGGACGGCTGGCCAGTGGACTTCTTGAGGAAACCAAACATGGTGCTTTCGTGTCTCAGGGGCGCTCGGGTTCGTTGGCGGTGGTAAGATGCCGGTCAAATTTCCCGACACCTTCCCAAATTCTATCAGAAGCGACTCATGCCCATGCGTCACGCGCGATTGATTCGATGCTTGCTGGTGCTGGCCGCACCCGTCTCGGTGCTGGCCAATCCTTATGAGCAGCAGTTGGCGAACGGCTTGCGGATTATCGTCAAGGAGGATCGGCGAGCTCCCACGGTTGCACATATGGTCTGGTACCGGGCCGGCAGCATGGACGAGACGAATGGCAGCACCGGTGTCGCGCATGTCCTTGAACACATGATGTTCAAGGGTACTCCGAGCGCCGGACCCGGCGAATTCAACCGGCGCGTCGCGGCCGCTGGCGGACGTGACAACGCGTTTACCAGTCGTGACTACACTGCTTATTTCCAGCAGGTACCGAAAGGGAAACTGTCCGAGATGATGCAGCTCGAAGCCGATCGCATGCGTCATCTGAACCTGGACCCCAAGGAGTTTGCGCAGGAAATCCGGGTGGTCATGGAAGAGCGGCGGCTGCGCACCGATGATCAACCACAGGCGCTGCTTTTCGAGCAGCTATCCGCGGTTGCTTTTCAGGCGCACCCGTATCGTGTTCCGATCATCGGCTGGATGAACGATCTTGAGAACATGACCGTCAATGACGCACGGCTTTGGTACGAGCGCTGGTACGCGCCGAACAATGCTTATGTGGTGGTCGTCGGTGACGTCGATCACGAGCATGTTTTCCAGCTTGCCGAACAGCATTACGGGGCTTTGCCGGAACGCCCGCTGCCGGTCAGGAAACCACAGGACGAGCCAGTGCAGGCCGGCATTCGCCGCTTGACCGTGAAAGCGCCGGCAGATTTGCCGGTACTGATCATGGCTTACAAGGTGCCGGTCATCCGCGATGTCGACCAGGACGTCGATCCCTATGCACTCGAGATGCTATCGGCCGTTCTGTCTGGGCACGAAGCGGCCCGCTTCTCCAGACACCTCGTTCGTGAGCAGCGTCTGGCGGTGGACGTGGAGGCTAGCTACGATTCGACGGCGCGCGGGCCGGGCATCTTCTACCTGTCCGGCTCGCCCAGCGACGGCAAAACTCGCGCCGACCTCGAGGCTGGTCTGCGCGCCGAAATTGTCCAGGTGCAACAACAGGGGGTGGCTGCCGATGAACTGACACGCGCCAAGGCGCAGCTGATTGCCGGACAGATCTATAAACTGGATTCGATGTTTGCGCAGGCGATGGAGATCGGGCAACTTGAATCGGTTGGTATTCCCTATCACTTGAACCGGCTCATTCTAGAAAAACGGCAGGCGGTCACTGCCGGGCAAATCCAGGCGGTTGCGAGGAAGTACTTTCGCGACGAGCAACTGACCGTCGCCGAACTAGACCCGCAGCCATTGCCGCAAGCGCCGCGCGCGCGCTCGCCGTTCACACCCCGTCATTGATGATGAATGTGAGAATCCGCTGATGAATCCCTGCAAGCTGCTGATCTGTGTGTGCCTGGTGGTTGCCATTCCGCTGGTGCACGCCGGTCCGAAGATCGAGCGTTGGCAGACGACGTCGGGCACCGGCATTTTATTTGTCGAAAACCATAGCTTGCCGATTCTCGACGTCCAGGTCGACTTTGCTGCCGGTACGGCGCATGAATTCGAGGGTAAGGCGGGCGTGGCTTCGCTGACCCGTGCCCTGGTTGACCTGGGGGTCGCGGGGATGGACGAGATGCAGATTGCCAGCAGGATGGCCGACCTTGGCGCCAGGTTGTCGGGTGGGGTGGAGATGGACCGTGCAACGATTGCCCTGCGAACGCTGTCGATGACCGACAAGCGCGGCCCGGCTCTCGACATGCTGCGCGCGATTCTGAGCACGCCGCAGTTCCCAGCGGCAGTCTTCGATCGCGAGCAGGCACGTTCGATCGCCACACTCAAGGAAGCGTTGACGCGTCCCGAAACGATTGCCAGCAGAGCCTTCTGGGCGGCGATGTATGGCGCGCATCCCTATGGACGGCATGCGACACCGGAATCGGTGGCTGCGCTGGTTCGTGCGGATGTCGTTGCTTTTCATGCCGCAAATTACACGGCGCAGCGAGCCCGTGTGACGATCGTCGGTGACCTGTCACGCGACGAAGCTGAGTCGGTGGCTGAGACACTGACCGCTGCTTTGCCGTCCGGACCGGTTCCTACAGAGATCGCGGTTCCGGCATTGCCGGCAGCTGTCGAGCGGCGGATTGACCATCCGGCAGTGCAGGCGCATCTGTTGGTCGGCCTGCCGGCACTCAAGCGTGGCGACCCGGATTTTTTTCCTCTGGCCGTCGGCAACTATTCACTTGGCGGTGGTGGCTTTGTCTCACGCTTGATGAAGGAGGTTCGCGATAAACGCGGCCTTGCCTACAGCGCGCACAGCTATTTCATGCCGTTGCAACAGTTGGGGCCGTTCCAGATGGGCCTGCAGACCAAGAAGACGCAGGCTGACGACGCGCTGAAGGTGGCCCGTGAGGTGCTTGCCGGCTTCCTCGAGCACGGGCCGACTGAAACGGAGTTGCAGGCCGCAAAGCAGAATCTGATTGGCAGCTTCCCGTTGCGCCTCGACAGCAATCGAAAGCTCCTGGAGAATGTGGCGATGATCGGCTTTTATGGCCTACCGATCGATTATCTCGATCGCTACCCGGAAAATATCGAAAAGGTCACGACTGCCGACATCAAGGCGGCGTTTGCACGGCATCTGCGACCGGAGCATTGGGTAACCGTGGTGGTGGCCGGGGAATGACATTCTGAATTCGCTGCGTATCATTGGCGGTAAGTGGCGGCGAAGAATGCTTCGTTTTCCTGATTCGCCGGGTTTACGGCCGACACCGGATCGTGTGCGCGAGACACTGTTCAACTGGCTCGGTCAGGATCTGACCGGCCTTTCCTGTCTCGATCTGTTTGCCGGTAGCGGTGCCCTGGGCTTCGAAGCTGTCTCGCGCGGCGCCACCAGCGTGGTGATGGTCGACCATTCGCCAAAGGTACTGGCGGCAATGGCGCGTAATGCAGAAATCCTGGGTATGGGCCAGGGTTTGAAGATCGTCCGTTCGGATGCGATGACATTTCTCTCTTCCGTCAACTTGCGTTTCGACGTATTGTTTCTGGATCCGCCGTTTCACGACGGTTGGATCGACCGTCTGGCACCGCTTGTGCCGGGCGTGATGGCGGCTGACGGCATGATCTATGCCGAGGCAGAGAGCTTCCTGGGGGGTATCGGGGATTGGCGCACGGAGCGTCATGGTCGAGCCGGCCAGGTGTTCTATCACTTGATGCGGCGAGGCGAAACGGATGGCATTAAATAAGCGGGTGGCAATCTATGCTGGGACCTTCGATCCGATGACCCGAGGTCACGAGGATCTCGTTCGGCGCGCGGCCTGTCTCTTTGATCGGGTGATCGTGGCGATCGCTCAGAACCAGCCCAAAAGGCCGTTTTTTTCGCTGGCCGAACGGGTCGAAATGGCGCGGGAAATTCTCGCATGCTATCAGAATGCCGAAGTCTGCGGCTTCGATGGCCTGCTGATGGACTTTCTGCATGCCAAGGGAGCGAAGGTGATCATTCGCGGGCTGCGCGCGGTGTCGGACTTTGACTATGAGTTTCAGATGGCGGGAATGAACAGAAACCTCTTTCCCGAAGTCGAAACGGTTTTCCTGACTCCCGGTGAGCAGTACCTGTTCATCTCGGCGACGATGGTTCGCGAAATCGCCGTTCTTGGTGGCGATGTCAGCAAATTTGTCCAGCCCGCGATCAGTGATCGGCTGGCCAAGCGAGTACGAGAAATTTCAACAATCTGAAGGAACCATAAGCATGGCCCTTATTATTACCGACGAATGCATCAACTGCGACGTGTGCGAGCCGGAGTGCCCGAACGAAGCGATTTCCCAGGGGGTGGAGATTTACGAAATCGATCCGGGCAAGTGTACGGAATGCGTCGGACATTACGATACCCCCCAGTGTGTCGAGGTTTGTCCGGTTGATTGCATTCCAAAAGATCCTGCACATCAGGAGAGCGAAGATCAACTCTGGGTCAAGTATGAGAAGCTGACCGGTCGTCCGTGCCGCGGTTGAGCCGAGCACTTCACGTCGGCGAGAAGGGGGCCGCATGCGCGTCATTGAAGAAGAACTCGAGCAGATCAAGCGCGGGGCAGAAGAACTGCTGATTGAAGCCGAACTTCTTGAAAGGCTGAAAACCGGCCGACCGCTCCGGATCAAGGCGGGTTTTGATCCGACAGCGCCGGATCTGCATCTCGGGCATACCGTACTGATCAACAAGCTCAGGCACTGTCAGGACCTTGGTCATCATGTGCTGTTCCTGATTGGCGACTTTACCGGGATGATCGGTGATCCCACCGGCAAGAACGCGACTCGGCCGCCTCTGTCGCGAGAGCAGATCGTCGAAAACGCCAGGACTTACCAGGAGCAGGTATTCAAGATTCTCGATCCCGGCCGGACCGAGATCTGCTTCAATTCCATCTGGTTCGATCCGCTGGGTGCGTCGGGTCTGATTCGCTTGGCGGCTTTGCATACCGTCGCACGGATGCTCGAGCGCGATGATTTCGCCAAGCGCTACCGAAACGGACAGCCGATCGCCATTCACGAGTTGCTGTATCCGCTGTGCCAGGGATATGACTCGGTGGCGATGAAAGCGGACGTGGAACTCGGCGGCACCGACCAGAAATTCAACCTCCTGGTCGGACGAGAGTTGCAGAAGCACTACGGGCAGGCACCGCAGTGCATCCTGACCATGCCGCTGCTCGAAGGACTGGATGGCATCCACAAGATGTCGAAGTCTCTCGGCAACTACGTGGGAATCAACGAGCCGCCTGATGAGATGTTCGGGAAGCTGATGTCAATCTCCGATGAGCTGATGTGGCGCTACTTCGAGCTGCTTTCATTTCGCAGCATCGAGAACATCTCCGGTTTGCAGGACGAGGTCCTGGAAGGACGCAATCCACGTGAAGTCAAGGTTCTGTTGGCCCAGGAAATTGTTGATCGCTTTCATGGCGCCGCGGCCGCCGTGCGGGCGCAGGCCGATTTTGATGCACGTTTCCGTCAGGGCGCCATCCCTGACGATATTCCGGAAGCCAACCTGCTGGCCAGCGACCGGTTCTTGAGCATTGCGCAGGTTCTCAAGCAGGCGGGATTAACGTCTAGCACCTCAGAGGCCTTGCGCATGATCCAGCAGGGTGGAGTCAGGATCGACGGTACCCGGATCGACGACAAGCACCTCATGCTCCCTGCCAAGAGTTCTTTTGTCGTGCAGGTTGGCAAGCGCAAGTTCGCGCGTGTCAGCATTGCCTGAGCGATCGCAAGAATAGCCTGCCGACCGTCCAGTTCGTCCATCTCAAAATAGTTGAACAAGAGGGTTGACGTTGCTGCATGGCCCTGTATAATCCGCGTCTTCGTTGCCGAAGATGCAAAAAAAGCTGATTAAAAACAGCTTGTTATGTATTTTTGGCGGGCTTCGGCGAAATCCTTTCAGGATGGCGCCGGAAGTGGGAGAAGTAGCAAACAGGTTGGTGAAATCAGTTATTGACGTCGCCAGAAACGCCTGTATAATGCGCCCTCTCGCTGCTCAGGCAGACGAGAAATTGCAGCAAGGCAGTAACGGCCAGAGGGTCGTTAGGCAGCTCTTTAAAAATTGGACA
>NZ_JDST02000032.1:0-51885 GCF_000584975.1 Candidatus Accumulibacter cognatus
GGCCGGCGCTCGGCGATAGCGACCCGCCGGTCGTTGCCGTACAAGCACCGCGGAAACGACCGGCAGAGGCGCCCACTGCCGCGCCGGCAGTGGGCGCCAGCACGCCGCATGGCTTGGCAAAGGAGTCGCCACGGCTGGCAAAACGGGTCAGCGAAATCGCCACGTGCTCCCGCCGCGAAGCCGATGAATGGATCGAGAACGGCTGGGTCAGCGTAGATGGCGAGGTCATCACCCGCCTCGGGGCACGCGTCAACCCCAAGGCAAGGATCGAGATCAAGGATGCCGCCGACAAACACCCCAGCGAAAGCGTCACCATTCTGTTCAACAAGCCGAGCCACCCGGTCGTTGCCGGGTCCGCAGGCGAGCGCGATGATGCCGTTGCCCTGATCCGTCCCGACAACCTCTGGGCAGAAGACGGCACCATCTTCCGCTTCCAGGCCAGGCATCTGCGCGGCCTGGCGCTGGCCGGCAAACTCGATGCCGACGAGGGCGGCCTGCTGGTGTTCACGCAGGAAGGTAGCGTCGCGCGCCGCCTGACGGGGAGGGATGCGAGACTCGAGAAAGAATACCATGTCCACATCGAAGGCGAATTGTCGTCGGCTGGCCTGGAGCGGCTCAGGCATGGCCTGTCACTGGACAAGGTCAAGCTGCTGCGCGCGCAGGTCTCGTGGTTGAACGAGCAAAAACTGCGTTTCGTTCTGCACGAGAGCAGAAAGCGGCAGATTCAGGGCATGTGCGAACAGGTTGGCTTGCGCGTTACCGAGATCAAACGCGTGCGCATCGGCAGCGTTTCGCTCGGCAAGCTGGCTGTCGGGCAATGGCGCTATCTGCGCGCTGATGAGCGCTTCTGAAAAAGGCCCGGCCGATGCCCGATAATCCCTCGCCAAAGGATCTCGAAGGCTGGCTGGCCTTCATCAGCAGAGCCGAATTGCCCATCCTGCGCCAGACGGTGCGCCACCTCGACGAAGCGCGACAGCAAGCCGACCAGATCAGCGGCCGCGACATCACTGACATCGTGCTGCAGGATCCGCTGTTGGCCATCCGCGTGCTGGCCTATATTCAGGAGGTCAGCCACGGTCGCCTGCACAGCGACATCACGAACATTGCCAGTGCGGTAATGATGCTTGGCATCGATCCGTTCTTCCGGAAGTTTGAACAGCCGCTCACCCTCGAAACAATGCTGCGCGGTCAGCGGCAAGCCCTGCTGGGCGTCCTGCAGGTGATCCTGCGAATGCAGCGCGCAGCGCGCTATGCACATGACTGGGCTTTTGCGCGGCATGACATGAATGTTGAGGAAGTCGCTCTTGCCGCGCTGCTGCACGACCTTGCAGAGAGTCTGCTGTGGTGTTTTGCCCCGGACCGCGCGATCGAGATTCGCTCCCGGCTGCAGGCTGACTGCCGGCTGAACGACACCGATGTCCAGCGGGAAGTGCTCGGGATTGCGCTGGCCGATCTGCAATTGGCACTCTGTAGAGCCTGGCACCTGCCCGAACTGCTGACGACCTTGATGGATAGCGGCAATGCCGCTCTGTCCAGGGTTCAGAACGTGCAACTAGCGGTCAATCTTGCCCGCCACTCGACCGAGGGCTGGAATCATCCGGCGATCCCGGACGACCTCAACGCCGTCCAGAGTCTGTTGCACATCAGTCGCGAGAAGCTGCTCAACCGCCTGCAACTGCCGACGGAAGTCCTGCCCAGGTTTCTCGGCGAGGGCTAGGTCATTTCGGAAAAAGGGGGCTCGGACAAACGCTTCATTTTTACTGGCTGTAATGGTTGAGCGGGTCGGCGGGCGGGGCGGGCCTTCGGCGGCAGTCAGGGGACGAGATCAGCAGGTTACTGGTGGATCGGCCTCGGGAGCCTCGACGATTCGTCAGCGTGTTGCCCATAGCGCAGCACGACTGCGAGGTGATGGCCGGCAACTAGCGCTGCTGCGGTATAGTGCCCGCCTCATTCCGCTTGGCGATATGCCCCCATGTTACGTGTGCAACTCTTTGCCGTTATCTTCATCGAAGGATTCTGCTCGCTTGGCGCCGAGGTCATCGCGCTGCGCCAGATCATTCCGCACATGGGCAGTTCGATCGTCGTCACCGCGCCGACCATCGCGTTCTTTCTGCTCGCGTTGGCGCTTGGCTATCATGCTGGCGCGAAAATCGCCGAGGACTATCTCGAAGTTGTCGCCAGGAACTTCCTGATCGCGGCGCTGCTGATCGGCATCGGTCTGGCGGGAGTCGGCGTTGATCTGATCTTCGCTTCGCTGCGGCCACCCGAAATTGCCTATCTGGCGCTTGTCACCGGCGTACTCTGCCCGATCGCCTGGCTGCTCGGGCAGACCGTGCCGATCCTCAGCAACCTGCTGCAGCACCAACGCGTCGGCGAGGCCAGCGGCCAGGCGTTGTACTACTCGACGCTCGGATCTTTCCTGGGTTCGCTGTCGCTGTCGCTGCTGGTCATGCAATGGCTCGGCGTTTCCGCAGCCATCGCGCTCTGCGCGCTGTTGCTGGTCGTTGGCTACGCGCTGCTGCGTGGCCGCAGTTGGACGACGGCAGTGTCCGGCCTCGCCGTCGCTGCGCTGGTGCTGGCCGCCAACGCCTGGCTGCGCCCGCAGATCGAGACTGCCTACGCCAGCTATCTGGTGATGCCGGTCCAGTACGAGGGCGCGATCAACGGGCGCGCCCTGAAAAACAATAGCTCATTCGCCTCATTGATCGACGAGGCCGAACCGCCGCACTATGCCCGCTATATCCGGCATATCCGCAGCTTCCTGCTCGACGATATGGGCTTCCGCGACCGCCGGATCCTGGTTCTCGGCGCCGGCGGTTTCACGCTCTCGCATCGTGAGACGAGCAACCACTACACCTATGTCGATATCGATCCGGCGGTGCGCACCATTGCCGAGACCCATTTCCTCCGCGATACGGCAAACGGAGAGTTCATCGCCGATGACGCCCGCCGCTTCGTGGTCCGTACCGGGCAGCGCTTTGCGGCGGTGCTGCTCGATGTCTATGGCTCGCATACCTCGATCCCCGGCCACCTCGTCACCCGTGAATTCTGGCAGGCGACGCGCCGGGTGCTCGAAGCCGACGGCGTGTTGATTGCCAACCTGATTCTCGACAGCGCCCTCGCCACGCCCTATTCGCGCAACCTGCTGGCGACCATCGAGAGCATTTACGGCCGCTGCGCCGTCGAAGTGCTGCAGAAGCGACAGCAGCTTGCCAATGTAGTCGTCATCTGCCGCAACGGCGAACCGCCGGAGCCCGTCAGACTCTTCGTCGACGAACGCAACAGCGCCGATTTCGACTTCGCGCGTTCGCGCTGAGCGGCCGTTGCGCGTCCATGACGAAGGCACCCTGCTTACGGACCAGCGAACGGTCCTGACTTTTTCAAGGTACCCCGATCATGAAAGTCATGACCCTTTCCCCTTTCACACGAGTGGGAGATGAATGCAGACACAATCCTTGCTGTGGCGAGCGTTGCCTCCGCCACAGATTTTAGTGGAATGAATCCTGTCGAGGTGGCAGAATGGGATCCCCATCGTCGATTCTCAAAGGAAGCACCATGTACGCCAATCCTGTACGTTCGATCTGCATGGTACTGGCCATGCTCCTGTCTGCGTTCATTGTAGCGCCCGCTGTCGCAGACAGCACCACCGAACTCGACCGAGCATCGCGAGCAGCGCTCAACAGGCTGCTGGCCAAAGTGCCTGCGGCCAGGACACTCAACGCCAAGGCCTCCGCCGTGCTAGTGTTTCCCAGCATCACTAAGGCTGGACTGGTCGTCGGCGGCCAGTACGGTGAGGGCGTTCTGTGGCGTGACGGCAAGGCCGTGGGGCGTTACAGTACCGCTGGCGCGTCGTACGGGCTGCAGGCGGGAGCACAAAAGTACGGCTACGCGATGTTCTTCATGAATGAAAAGGCGCTGCAAGCGCTTGATGCCAACGAAGGCTTCGAAGTCGGGATCGGTCCGAGCATCGTGATCATTGATGAGGGAATGGGCCAATCCCATACCACCACCACCATGCAGGACGACATCTACGCCTTCATTTTCGGTCAGAAGGGGCTGATGGCAGGGATCGGCCTGCAGGGCAACAAGATCAGCAAACTCAATCCGTGAGCGCCTGCCGCCAGAGAGCGGCGATTATCGCGAGCTGCCGAGCTGCTGCTGAAACGACGGCCCGGAGAGGCATATTCCGGGTTTCCGCCACCGGCGATGAAGCTTTCCGGTTTAACGCTACGCCCTGGCTGGATCGAGGCACGGAGCAAGTTCGGCCTCATCACACCAGTCCAGGCCCGAGCTTCGAAATTTTTTCCGCATGGCCTTGCAGGTCAGGGCGCGCTCATCTTCTACCCCATTTCTTTCGCACTAAGATTACGTTAAGGATGTCGCGATAGGATGGCGTCCGTGTTTGCAGTTCCGGTCAAAGCACCGGGCTCGCAGGCCGAAGTTGCTTTTTTCGCCAATCTCCATTCGCCATGAAAGACCGATCAGATGAACAAGCCTCGCGCATTTACCGCCGCCGCCCTGCTGGCCATCACCACCAGCTTTGCTAGCAGCACTTTCGCTGCTGACAGCAAGACCGCCGCCCCGGCACCAGCTGCCGCCACTGCCACAGCGCAGGAAATCAGCAAGGAACAGGCGGTCGAAATGGCCCTCAGGGCGCACCCTGGCACGGTCACCAAGGCCTATGAAGACACCAAGAAGGGCAAGAAGACTTGGGAAGTCAAGATCAATGGCAACGACGGCAAGAAGTGGGAAGTCCACTACGAAATCAAGACCGGCGCTCTGGTTTCCGAAGAAGGCAAGTAAGCAGCAGCTCTTCGTCAGTGAGCTGATCCACACACGCGCTTTCTTGTTGTTGGCAGGGAAGCGCTGTCAAAAACCGTCCACTCAATATCATGGGCACGTCAACCGATTCGACTGAAATCCCTGTCTGGGACCCGCTGCTTCGCCTGTTTCACTGGACACTGCTACTCAGTTTCTGCACGGCTTATCTTTCGGAGGGCGAGCTGTTCGAAGGTCTCCAGGACCGTTTGGACGGCGAGTTGCTGCAGGTTGTGCATGTATGGGCGGGCTATGGGCTTGCCGGGCTGTTGCTGTTTCGTCTGCTCTGGGGCTTCGTCGGCCCGCGCTATGCCCGCTTCAGCGACTTTGTTTATCGCCCCGGCGAAATCCTCGCTTATCTTTACGGGGTGCTGACGCTGCGCGCTCCCCGCCACCTCGGACACAACCCTGCCGGTGGGGCGATGATCGTCGCCATGCTGCTGGCCTTGACGGCGACCGTCGTCACCGGCCTGTCGCTGTACGGCGCCGACAAGGGGCTGGGACCACTGGCGGGATGGTTTACCGGGAGCAGTGACACCCTGATCGACGCCATCAAGGAAGCCCATGAAGTGGCCACCAACGGCACGCTGCTGCTGATCGCAGGCCACCTGATCGGCGTCGTTTGGGAAAGTCTTTTGCACCGCGAAAATCTGGTACGCGCAATGATCACTGGCCGCAAGCGTATGTGAGATGACAGCTTGCAGCGATGGCTTGATGCCTGCACAAGGCGATCTTCACGAATAGCGATAGCACGTGCCATCGCGTCACGGTCAGCCCCAGCCCGATACGATCAGGGGGCACCGGCGGCGCGTCGGCACCCCGACCCCCGGGATTTGCTCGTAGGTTGGGCTGCGTTCCTCCGCCGAACCTACGGCTACTGATGCTCATCTACACCACTGCTTTTCACACGGAATACCATCGTAGTTTCCGTCCATCTTTGTGCCAGGGCAATTCTTCAAGAAATAAGTCGCCTCCGCACATGAGGTCATCTGAGCACAATGGGTTCGTCCGTCGCATTTGAACTGGGATGAGGTGGTAGCGTCGGTGGTGGCGTCGTTGCTGCGCGAAACCCCTGACCTGCCTTGTGTACCACTGTCCGTTGTGCTCTGATCGGCTAACCTGTTGATCCGCGAGTTCTGGTACTTGACGTACCCTTGCCAACCAATGACGGCGAAAATTACGAGAAGGATAAGCCGCTTCATCATATACGCGTCCAGACCGCGCGTTCTCACCAGTTGATAGGCGAGGAGTGGGCGAACAACGCCGCAGATCGGCCGCACAGTATCACAGTATATATTTACGGCCTCTGAGTCGCGGCCTGTCCGGCGTTGCAGCGCGGCGCCGGTATTGATACGACCGCGACACCAAGTGTATTAGCTAGCCGACGAAGTTCTGCTCGGCGAAGCGCCAGTTGGCGAGGCTGCCGAGAAAGGTTTCGACGAACTTTGGGCGTAGGTTGCGATAGTCAATGTAGTAGGCATGCTCCCAGACGTCGACACACAGCAGGGCCTGGTCGCCGGTAGTCAGCGGCGTGCCGGCTGCGCCCATGTTGACGATGTCCACCGAGCCATCGGCTTTCCTGACCAGCCAGGTCCAGCCCGATCCGAAGTTGCCGACGGCGGAAGCCTGGAAGGCCTTCGCGAAATCCGCGAAAGAACCCCATTTGGCGTCAATGGCTGCGGCCAGGGCGCCAGTCGGTGCGCCGCCGCCGTTGGGTGCCAGGCAATTCCAGAAAAATGTGTGGTTCCAGACCTGCGCCGAGTTATTGTAAATCCCGCCTGCCGGTGCCTTCCTGACGATCGCCTCGAGGTCAAGGGCCTCGTATTCACTTCCCTTGATCAGGTTGTTGAGGTTGGTCACGTAGGCCTGGTGGTGCTTACCGTAGTGGTATTCCAAGGTTTCCTGCGACATGTGCGGAGCAAGAGCGTCGATGGCAAAGGGGAGGGGTGGCAACTGATGTTCCATGGATGTTCTCCGTAAGGCTTGTTATGGGGCGAAATAAGGACGACGTGCAAACTCGGGGGGGCCTTGCATGGCCATGACCGTCCGCTTGGTTGCTGGATTCTATTCGGGGCTTGCGGCGCTGGCAATGGCGGGCGCTGCGAAAGCGATGCCATCTTCTTCGGAAACGTTCAGTACCACCGCCTCGGCACGTCCACGGTGGAAGAAGACAGCGATTTGCTGCCCAGGTTCCAGGGCCTTGCTCGCGCGAATGATCTGTCCCTGTGCATTGCTGACAACACAGTAGCCGCGGGCGAGTACCGCCGCCGGATGGAGGTGCGAGAGACCAGCCGACAGGAGCTCGAGGTCAGCGTGCCTGGCCTGCGCGGTCGTCTGCCAGGCGCTGCGCAGTCGTGCTGCCAGCGCTTCGAGGTGGCCGGCCTGGCGCACTGGATCGGGGCGGATCAGCAGCAGGTGACGGGTGAGGCCGAGCAGTGTCGCCCGCGCCTGCGCGTTGGCTTGCAGCAGGCCAGCGCGCAGGCGGCGTTGCAGCTTGTACAGATTATCCTGGTGGCGGGCCAGGTACTGCGATGGGCTCTGCAGTCGGTGTGCGAGCCAGTCCAGATGTTGGCCTCGTTGGTTGAGGTGCTGATCGATCAGGCGGCGCAGGGCAAGTCGATAGGCGGCGAGGCGGGCGAGCAGCGCAACCTGTTCGGGTGCGGCCAACTCGGCTGCGGCGGTGGGGGTTGGCGCACGTTGATCGGCAGCGAAATCGGCGATGGTGAAGTCTGTTTCATGACCAATACCGCTAATCACCGGCAATGGACAGGCGCGCATCGCCCGTGCGACGGCCTCGTCGTTAAAAGCCCAGAGGTCTTCGATACTGCCCCCCCCTCGACACACGATCAGCACATCGCATTCCCGGTGCTCGCCAGCGCAGCATATGGCTGCGGCGATCTGGGCGGCCGCGCCGTCACCCTGTACCGGTGTAGGGTAGATGACGATGCCGACCTGGCCGGCGCGGCGTCTGAGCGTGCTCAGGACATCGCGTAGCGCCGCCGCCTGCGGTGAGGTGACGATGCCGATGCAGCGTGGAAATGCCGGCAGGAGTCGCTTGGCAGAGCTGTCGAATAGGCCTTCGCGCGCAAGTTTGTCCTTAAGGCGAAGAAATTGTTCGTAGAGGTGGCCGACACCGGCGCGACGAGCCGCTTCGACGTTGAGCTGGAAATCGCCGCGTGCCTCGTAGAGCGTCACCAGCACGCGGGCTTCGATGTTCTGGCCGTTCTCCAGTCGCCAGCCGAGCAGTTGCGCACGGTTGCGGAACATGACACAACGGACCTGCGCGGCGCTATCCTTGAGCGAGAAGTAGACATGTCCGGAAGATGCATGGCTGAGATTGGACACCTCTCCAGCCACCCAGCAGAGAGGAAAGACTGCTTCGAGTCGCTCGC
Organism: Candidatus Accumulibacter cognatus; assembly: GCF_000584975.1. NCBI lineage: Bacteria > Pseudomonadati > Pseudomonadota > Betaproteobacteria > Candidatus Accumulibacter > Candidatus Accumulibacter cognatus. The sequence goes on from NZ_JDST02000032.1 coordinate 8,211, forward strand.
GGGCAAGGCGATTGAGGACGGCCACCGGGAGCACCGGCATCGGCGCGACCAAGTCGTTGGTGCTGGCGGGAAGGTCTGACATGCGGGAATTCTACAGGGCAGTCGGCGCCTTGCGCAGCCAGCGATGCAGGCATCGCGTCCCCTTGTTGGCCGATGCGCAGCGATCGGCACCGGTCTGCTCGCTGCACGCTTTCCCGGCAGGCAGAAAACACCTTCCATGATAAGCACTTGGTCGTTTCACCAACAGGCTAGCGGTATGCTTATCCACAGATTCTGTGGAGAGAGAAAGATGCACGATCCGGTGGTGGGAAGCTTCGGGGCTTGCTGCAAACGTCGGTGCAGGCTAAAGTGCCCATTTGTGAAAATCTCCCGGAGGAAGACGTGTTTTCCATCGTTCAGGCCGCTGGTTGGCCAATCTGGCCCTTGCTTCTGGCGTCGATCATCGCCGTCGCGCTGATTCTCGAGCGTCTGGTGGCGCTGCGACGCAGTAAAGTCGTCCCGCCAGGCCTGCTGCAGAGGGTCGTCGCCGAGTACCGGCAGAAGGGGGTGACCGCTGCCATGCTCGGTGATCTCGAAGCACAATCGCCGCTCGGTCGCGTCCTCGGTGCCGGTTTGCGCAATGTCGGCAGCTCGCGCGAGATCATGAAGGAAGCAATCGAGGAGGCCGGTGGCGTCGTGTCGCACAACCTTGAACGTTATCTGACGACGCTGGGCACGATTGCGTCGATCAGCCCCCTGATGGGCCTGTTTGGTACCGTGGTTGGCATGATCGAGATTTTCGGGTCGCAGGCCCCGGGTGGCAGCAACCCCATACAGCTCGCGCACGGCATCTCGGTGGCGCTGTACAATACCGGATTCGGGCTGCTGATCGCGATTCCGAGCATGATCTTCTGGCGGCATTTTCGGGCCTTGGTGGACAGTTTCGTGGTCGAGATGCAACAACAGGCGGTACGTCTGGTCGAGGTTCTGCACGGCCAGCGCAACTCCTGAGAGGAACGGGTCATGAACTTTCGCCGCGGTCGCGCCAGTGACATTCCCGAAATCAACCTGATCCCGCTGATCGACGTGCTGTTGGTAATCATCATCTTTCTGATGCTGACGACTACCTACGCCAAGTTTTCCGGTCTGGAGATCAACCTGCCGACTGCCGACGCCAGCAAGCAGACCGAGACCCCCAACGAAATCAGTGTTGGGCTGACGGCTGCGGGCCAGGTGTTGGTTAACAAGGTGCCGCTGTCCACGGCCAGCGTACAGACGATCAGCGAAGCCTTGCGGCGGGCTGCCGGCGACACCAAGGAACCGCTTATCGTGATCAATGCCGATGCCAAGGCCAATTATCAAAGCGTCGTCGACATCATGCAGGCGGCGCAAACGGCCGGCTATCCACGGATTTCCTTCGCGACCCAATCACCGCCCTGATGGCTCGTGCCGGCATGGCGCAGCGCCTGATCGGCTGCTGGTACCAGCACCGTCTGGCGCTGGAACTCTGGCCCTTGCTACCGTTTTCCTGGCTGTTCGGAGGACTGGTCGTACTGCGCCGCTGGCTGTACCGCGCTGCGCTATTGCGCTCGCATCGCTTGCCGGTGCCGGTGGTGGTGGTCGGCAACCTGACTGTCGGCGGTAGCGGCAAGACCCCCTTGGTATTGTGGTTGGTGAACCGCTTGCGCGAGCAGGGCTGGCGACCGGGGATCATCAGTCGTGGCTACGGCGGCAGTGACGGGCAGGTGCGTCCGGTGGACGCTTCCTCGACGTCTTCACTGGTCGGTGATGAACCTTTGTTGCTGGCCAGACGCAGCGGCGTTCCGGTCTTCGTCGGCCGTGACCGGCCTGCCGTCGGGCAGGCCTTGCTGGCAGCGCACCCAGAATGTGACGTGATCGTTTCCGACGATGGCCTGCAGCACTACCGCCTGCAACGCTCGATCGAACTGGTGGTCTTTGACGGACGCGGCGCAGGCAACGGCCGACTGCTGCCGGCCGGCCCCCTGCGGGAATCCTTGCGGCGTCTGGCGGGGGTGAGTGCCGTGGTGTGGAATGGAGGCCCACCGGAGACACGGGTGGTGGAAGCAGCCCGGCGCTCACCGCAATTCGACATGCGCCTGGTCGGCCGGCATTTCGTTGCCGTGAGCGGAGAACAGCGCCGCTGTGCTGGGGCCGATCTGCAGGATCGCAAGCTTTACGCGGTTGCCGGGATTGGCGATCCGCTCCGCTTCTTCCGGCAGCTGCAAGCTCTCGGGCTCGAGTTCACAGCGCATCCCTTTCCCGATCACCATGCCTACCAGGCCAGCGATCTGGCCTTTGCCAGGGACGGGGTACTGCTGATGACCGAGAAAGATGCGGTAAAATGCGCGTCGCTGGACATCGGCGAAGCCTGGATGCTACCGGTCGAGGCGGTCATCGGTTGTTCACCACCCGGCCAAGCCACCCTGTTCGAGACCATTCTGGAGAAACTGCATGGACGCACGCCTGCTTGATATTCTCGTCTGCCCGATCTGCAAGGCCAATCTCGAATACCGCAGGACGCAATCTGAACTACTGTGCAAGCCGTGCAGGCTGGCTTTTCCGATCCGCGACGGGATCCCGATCATGCTCGAAGAAGAGGCACGCCAGTTCTCGAGCGACGAACTCTGACCGCGGGGCAAATGAAGCTTTGGGGATTGAAAGTGCTGTCCGCTGGACGGAGGAGGGGATGATGCACTTCAAGGTCGTCATTCCCGCGCGCTATGCCTCGACCCGTTTGCCGGCCAAGCCTCTGCTCGACCTCGGGGGCAAGCCGATGGTCGTGCGGGTGGCCGAGCGTGCGCTGCTTTCGGGGGCAGAGGAGGTGGTCGTGGCGACCGACCACGTGGAGGTGCTGGCGGCTGTCGAGCGGCACGGCCTGCGCGCCTTGCTGACGCGAGCGGAGCACGCGAGCGGCACCGAGCGTCTGGCCGAGGTGGTCGAGCTGTCGGGCTGGCTGGACGATACGATCGTGGTCAACGTACAGGGCGATGAGCCATTGATCAATCCGGTCTGGATCGTCCACGCGGCCGCTCGGCTGGAGGGGAGTGGTGCGAAAATCGCTACCCTGGCTCATCCACTGTCGGAGGCGGCCGATTTTTTCAACCCGAACATTGTCAAGGTGGTCCTGGCGGCCAGTGGCGACGCCCTCTATTTTTCGCGAGCGCCGATTCCCTACGCGCGCGATCACTTCGCTCGCGAGGCCGGCGGTGAGACCTTGCCGGTCGGGCTGCTTGCCTATCGGCACATTGGCCTGTACGCCTATCGCGCGCATTTCCTGCGTACCTACTCTGGCCTGGCCCCGTCGCCACTGGAAAACCTGGAAGCGCTCGAGCAGTTGCGTGCCTTGTGGCATGGTCTTCGCATCAGTGTGGCAATTGTCGATGATCTGCCGAGTGCTGGCGTGGATACCCCGGAAGATGCACAGCGCGTGCAGAAATGGTTCAAAAACGTTTGACCGTACGCGCATTTGAGGGTAAGTTTCGGCCTGTTGATCACGACAGCGTTCTGCCACAGTTCGGTAGCTGGAGTGCAAGTATATGAAGTTTTGGATAAACCGCTTGATTTGATGATCTCAGAGGGTGAACCATGAAACTCATTCTGCTCGGTGCCCCAGGCGCTGGCAAAGGCACTCAAGCCCAGTTCATTCGTGAAAAATTCGGCATTCCGCAAATCTCCACCGGTGACATGCTGCGTGCAGCGGTGAAAGCCGGCACCCCCCTAGGTGTCGAGGCCAAGAAGGTCATGGATGCGGGTGGTCTGGTCTCGGACGAGATCATCATTGGTCTGGTCACGGATCGCCTGCAGCAGGACGACTGCCGGGGCGGTTATCTGTTTGACGGTTTCCCGCGCACCTTGCCGCAGGCCGAGGCGATGAAGGTCGCCGGTGTGGCTCTCGACTTTGTGCTCGAAATCGACGTGGCCGACGAAGAAATCATCGATCGAATGAGCGGGCGGCGCGTGCATCCGGGTTCGGGTCGCACCTACCACCTCCGCTTCAATCCACCCAAGCTGGCTGGAAAAGACGATGTCACCGGCGAGGACCTCGTTCAGCGCGATGATGATCAGGAAGAAACGGTCAGGAAGCGGCTGCAGATCTATCATTCGCAGACCAAGCCGCTGCTGGAGTACTACCGCGCCTGGGCGGCAACGGGCGATCCGAGGGCGCCGAAGTGTCGCAATATTGCAGGGGTCGGGAGCGTCGGGGAGATCATGAAGGCGGCTTTCGATGCCTTGCAATGACCGTAATCGATGAGACTGCGGCGCAGTAGTAACATCTTCAAGGTTTGAACGTTGTTCGTTTCGTGTAGCACTGAGGTAAATCCGGCTCCCAGGGATTTTCCGGGGAGTCTGGGTCACTTTAAAGAGGGAGGTTGCTTATGTCGTCAGGTTTGATGTTCGCGCTGGTGTGCGCAGTCATTGCAGTGCTTTATGGCGCGGGGATGACGAAATGGATTCTTTCGTTGCCAGCTGGCAACCCACGCATGCAGGAGATCGCTAAGGCCGTACAGGAGGGCGCTTCTGCCTATCTGGCCAAGCAGTACACGACGATCGGTCTGGTCGGTGCCGTGCTCTTCGTGCTGATCTGGTTTGCGCTCGGCAAACTGATGGCCGTCGGCTTTCTGATCGGAGCAGTGCTTTCGGGTGCGACCGGCTTCATCGGGATGAACGTTTCGGTACGCGCCAATGTGCGTACAGCCGAAGCCGCGCGCAGTGGAATTTCCGCGGCGCTCAGCGTCGCTTTCAAGGGGGGCGCGATCACCGGCATGCTGGTCGTCGGTCTCGGCCTCCTCGGCGTGGCCGGCTACTACGCCTTTCTCAAGGGTAGTGGCGCCGACTTCCAGCACTCGGTGGAACCGCTGGTCGGTCTGGCCTTCGGCGGATCGTTGATCTCGATCTTCGCTCGGCTGGGCGGTGGCATCTTCACCAAGGGGGCGGACGTTGGCGCCGACCTGGTCGGAAAGGTCGAAGCTGGTATCCCAGAGGATGATCCACGCAACCCAGCCGTCATCGCCGACAACGTTGGCGACAACGTCGGCGATTGCGCCGGGATGGCTGCCGACCTTTTCGAGACCTACGCGGTGACCGTGGTGGCGACGATGGTGCTCAGCGCGATGATGCTCAAGGGAGTTGCCGGTGCCACCGACAATCTGATCGTATACCCGCTGGTACTCGGTGGCGTGTCGATCATCGCTTCGATCATCGGTTGTTTCTTCGTGAAGGCCAGCGATGGCGGCAAGATCATGAACGCCCTCTACCGTGGTCTGGCCGTGGCCGGCATACTGGCCTTGATTGCCTTTTATCCGATCACTACCATGCTGCTCGGTAATGGCATCACCCTTGCCGACGGCAAGCTGATCAGTTCGATGAATATCTTCTGGGCAGCGGCAATCGGTCTGGTGCTGACCGGATTGCTGGTCTGGATCACCGAGTACTACACCGGTACCGATTTCTCGCCGGTCAAGCGCGTCGCCGAAGCTTCGACCACCGGCCATGGCACCAACATCATCGCCGGCCTTGCGGTTTCGATGAAAGCCTGTGCCTTGCCCGTGATCTGCGTCTGTGCGGCGATCTATATCACCCATGCGCTGGCCGGCCTGTATGGCATCGCCATTGCAGCCACTTCGATGCTGTCAATGACCGGCATCATCGTCGCGCTGGATGCCTATGGTCCGATCACCGACAACGCCGGCGGTATCGCCGAAATGTCCGGTCTGCCGAAATCGGTGCGTGACGTGACCGATCCGCTGGACGCGGTCGGCAATACCACCAAGGCCGTCACCAAAGGCTATGCCATCGGTTCAGCGGGTCTGGCTGCGCTGGTGCTCTTCGCCGACTATACGCATGCCCTGGAAATCAACTGGGGCGGGCTGCGCTTCGATCTGTCTGATCACGAGGTGATCATCGGCCTCTTTCTCGGCGGTCTGATTCCTTACCTCTTTGCCGCCATGGCGATGGAGGCGGTGGGCCGTGCCGCCGGTGCGGTGGTCATCGAAGTGCGCAGGCAGTTCAAGGAAATCAAGGGCATCATGGAAGGCAAGGCGAAGCCCGATTACTCGCGCGCCGTCGGCATGCTGACCGTCGCTGCGATCCGGGAAATGATCGTTCCGTCGCTGCTGCCAGTGCTGGTGCCAGTGCTCGTTGGTCTGCTGCTTGGCCCGAAAGCGCTGGGTGGGCTGTTGATGGGTACCATCATCACCGGCCTGTTCGTGGCCATCTCGATGACCACCGGTGGTGGTGCCTGGGATAACGCCAAGAAGTACATCGAGGATGGCCATTTTGGGGGCAAGGGCTCCGATGCTCACAAGTCGGCGGTGACCGGCGACACCGTCGGCGATCCCTACAAGGATACGGCGGGTCCTGCGGTCAACCCGCTGATCAAGATCATCAACATCGTCGCCCTGATGATCGTCCCCTTGATGGTGCCGCCGCCTGCCACGGTGGCGGCCAAGCCTGCGGCTGCGGCAGCGGTAGCGGTACCGGCGGCGGCCAAGCTGTACTTTGCGATAGGTGCGGCGGAAATCCCGGCCGATGCCGGCAAGACCCTCGAAGTCGTCGTTGCCTATGCCAAGGACCATCCGGCCGCGAAGCTCGCCATCTCCGGATTTCACGACACCAGTGGCAGTCAGGCGGCCAACGAAGAGGTCGCCAAGAAACGCGCGATCGCCGTACGTGATGCCCTGAAGAACGTCGGTATCGCCGAGGAGCGCATCGAACTCAGGAAGCCCATGGTGACGACCGGTACCGGAGATCCTGCCGAGGCGCGTCGTGTCGAGGTCAGCGTACAGTAATAATCGCCCTCCTTCATACTGCGCGGGCAAGCTCTCTGCCCTGATCAACGAAAAAGGCCGCTTTGCGGCCTTTTTCGTGTCCAATTGCAAGAAGACCTGCGGCTCTCTCTCAGCTAAGATTCAGTAATGGATTGAGGGTATAGGTACCGGTCAGACTCGCCTCGGCAAGAATGTGTCCCTGCATTGCCGCGCGCAGTTGCTGGCCGGTCAGCTTGCCATCGATGTCCAGCCTGGCGACATCCAGTGCGAAAACCGTAAATACGTAACGGTGGACAATCTCGTCGTTCCAGGGCGGGCAGGGTCCATCGTAGCCGTAGTAGTCGCCACGCATGTCATTGTCGCCTGCGAACCATTGGGTATAGTCATTGATTCCCTGGCGGGCATCATGCGGGGCGTGCGGACCGGGTTTGCCGCGCGGCGTGACATCATTGGAAAATTCGCCTGCCTTGATCTCGCCGAGTGTGGCCGGCAAATCAAGCAGCACCCAGTGAAAGAAGTCGACCCGCGCCAGCGATGCCGGAACCGTGCGATCTTCCTGGTTGACATCATCGCCCTGGCTCGGTACGTCCGGGTCGTGACAGATAAGGGCGAACGAGCGTGTTCCCTCCGGCGCACTACGCCATGCCAAATGCGGGTTGCGATTGCTGCCCAGGCAAACGTGGTGTTCGGGGTCGGGAATACAGAATGCAAACTCACCCGGGATCGGTTGCCCGTCACTGAAGCTGCTGCTGATCAATATCATCGTAAATCTCCTCCTGATTGATTACTCGGCCGCGCTGCGTTTGAAGTCGCGCAGGCGGAAACCTGCGGCCCATAGTGTAGCGAAATAGACGCTTGCACCGAAGCCAACCGAGACGGAAAGACGCAGCAATCGTTCTCCCAGGCTCCAGTTGAGCCAATCAGCCGTTGGGCCGATCACAAACCACAGCGTAGCGCCCATGCTCAGCATGGCAAGAGCGAGTCTGCCGTAGAACAGCAGCCAGCCAGGTTGCGGGGTATAAATGCCGCGCTGGCGAAGGCCACGGTAGAGCAGCGAGGCGTTGAGACTGGCAGCAAGCCCGATCGCGAGGGCCAGGCCGGCATGTTGTAGCCAGCCGATCAAGAGCAGGTTCAGCACTTGCGTAACGAACAGGGTCAGCAGTGCGATCCTGACCGGGGTGCGGATATTCTGCCGAGCATAAAAGCCTGGCGCCAGCACTTTGACCAGAATCAGGCCGAGAAGCCCGACACTGTAGGCAACCAATGCATCGCGCGTCCTGAACACGTCATTGGCGGTGAAAGCTCCATGATGGAACAGCGTGGTAATCAGCGGCACAGCGAGAATGCCGAGTGCCAGAGCAGCCGGCGCCGCCAGCAGAAAGGTTAGCCGCAAACCCCAGTCGAGCAATCGGGAATACTCATCGTGTTGCTCAGCGGCATGGCATTTGGCCAGTGAGGGAAGCAGGATGGTGCCGAGTGCGGCGCCGAGCATGCCTGCAGGAAACTCCATCAGGCGGTCTGCGTAGTAGAGCCAGGAAACGCTGCCGGTACTCAGGAATGAAGCAAAAACGGTGTTCAGCAACAGGCTGACCTGCGCCACGGAAACGCCAAGTACGGCCGGCGCCATCAGGCGGAAAATGCGCCTGACCCCCTCGTCGTGCAGATTGATCGAGAATCGCGGCAGCATGCCAAGACGCCGCAGGCTGGGAATCTGGAAAACGAGTTGCAGGGCGCCACCAAGAAAGACAGCCCAGCCCAGGGCCATGACCGGTGGATCAAAGTAGGGGGTGGCAAGGAGCGCCATCAGTATGAACGAAACGTTGAGCAGCACCGGCGTGAATGCGGGGACGGCGAAGCGGCTCCAGGTATTGAGAATGCCACCGGTCAGCGCGACCAGCGACATGAAAAGGATGTAGGGGAAAGTGATGCGCGTCAGTTTGACGGTCAGGGAAAACTTCTCGGGGTCATCGGTAAAACCTGGGGCTGAAAGGTACACAAGTACCGGTGCGCCCGCCATGCCGAGCAGGGTCACCGCCAGCACGACGAGAAACAGCAGACTCGCGACACGGTCTACCAGCTGCCGGGTCTCCCCGGCTGAACGCTGGTTCCGGTATTGCCCTAGGACCGGAACGAAGGCCTGCGAAAAAGCGCCCTCGGCAAACAGGCGGCGTAGCAGGTTGGGGAGTTTGAAGGCGACAAAGAATGCGTCGGTCAGCGCTCCGGCGCCGAAAGCGCGGGCGATCACGAAATCGCGGACAAAGCCGAGTATACGCGACAGCAAGGTCATGCTGCTGACGGTGGCGAGGGTCTTCAGGAGGTTCATTGTCTATCCGGGGGCGCCACTCGGACGCAAACCCGTCATCTTAGCGCCTGGGCCTTGGCACGCAAAACGCGGGACACGTATTCCGGGCAGCCAGCGGGCATTTGCCTGCCTACTGGCTGGTCGCCGTTTGCTGGACTGACGGATGGTAGCCGCTCAGTTCCATAAAACCGACGCCACGATGCGAGCCACTCAACTTGACCGCACCTTCCCAATAGACGTTCAGCGTCGTTGTCCGGGCGTCGAACTCACTGGCGCGGATCACCGGGTCGACTTTCAGCTTGAGGCCCGTGGCGGGTACTACGATCGTCCAATGGACCGGGTAGAGTACCCCCCCTGAAGAAGGACTTTTCCAGGTGCCGCGGGAGGTCGCCTGGAAGTCGGATGCGCCGAGTGCACTGACCTCGCCGTCCTTGCTATAGGTTCCCATGCGCAGTACTGGCTCGCCCTGGCGATCGAAAAGTTCGAAGATCATCAAGTCCGCGCCATCTGTCAGTTGCAGCGCAAACCAGTTCCAGCGCAGCTTTGCCGCTTCGAAGTCACCCCACTGATGATCGAACCAGACTTCGCCATGCACCTTCCTGGCAGTGCCGCCAATGGTCAGAATTCCCTGGGCAGCCATGCGTGGACGCGAAGTGTAATAACTCATGCCGGCGACACCGAAATCCAGCAGGCCGGCGATCGGCGTACCCGGTGCCTGGTGCAGGAGCGGTTGGCGGCTGTCATTGAGCTGCAGATCGAGCGCAAAATCCTTGCCGGCCATCTTCGCCGCATGTTGCGCGCCATCGCCCTGCAATTGCCAGCTACCGAACTTGAAAGAAAATCCGTCACGGCGTCCGTCCGATGGGTTGCCTGCGGTGCGTGCCTGCTCGGTATAAAGCTTCTCGGTCTGATGGTCGAGTAGTGAGCCGTGGAATACGGTATGGGTGAGAGTCCCTTTACGCAGGAAGGAGGCGATATGAAACGAATAACGTTCGCCTGAGTCGGTTTGCAGGTGGCCACTGTAGTACCACCATTCAGTGAGCATTTCATGTGCAGCATCATCGGCGGGTAGCTTCACCGGTGGCATCGTGTTGGACACCATTGTCGCCGACTGCTCGGTTGCCCCACCTGCACTTGCAGCCAGAGGTATCCTATTGGAGCTGGTGAAGAAAACCCAGCCGACCGCCACCATCATGATCAGCCAGCCGGCAATGACCAGCCAGCGATAGCGTCTGAACCAGCGCGACGAACCGGGGCGGGCCTTGCCACGGCCTTGCTGCCGAATTCCATACGAGCGACTTGTGCCAGTGTTCATTCGAACAGTTCCTCTCGTGTCTTCAGTATTCGACCGGTATGCGTAGTGTCTGCGATCCCGATCTTTCCGCCAAGACTATCCGGCGAGAGGAGGACGGTGGCAAGGGCCTGGATGAATGCTCAGTCAGCCAGTTTGCCCGCAACGAAGTCGATCAGCGTCGCCAACGAAGCGAACACCGATCCGTCGATCTCGTCATCTTCGACCGTAAACCCGAAATGTTCTTCGAGCGTGGTAATCAGGGAGACTACCGCCATCGAATCCAGTTCGGGAATTGCGCCGAGCAAGGGGGTGTCGAGCGCGAATTCACTCGCCCGGCCCTTGAGGCTCAAGACCTCGTCAAGAACGGCGACCACTTCGTTTCTGATATCCATGTAAGCTCCTGTAAGGGGATTTCCCCGCTTGCCGCCCGCTGGACAAGCGAGGTTGGTGATTTAGCGGCGATTATACCGGTCGAAATAGGGCACTTTGTGCAATAGGTCACTTTGCTACCCTTGCTAGGCCGATTCAGCCCTGCACGGCAACGCTTCAGAGGTTCATAATAGAGCGCTCGATGAACGCCTCTCCAACCCACTTGATTCCCGATCGGGCGCAGACGCTCGTGGTGCTTCGGCTCCTGCGGCAGCGTCGGTCCATGCTGATGCTGAGGGGTGACGACGATGGCTATGGCAGCCGTTGGTTGCTCGATGGTCAGCAGATTCAGCCGGTGATCGCCAAGTACCTGATGGATGCTGGCTTTATCGCCGATACCGGGGCGACCGAATTGGGTGCCCGAAAGCTCGCCTTGACCGAATCCGGCACCCGGCTTCTGGAGAATGGCCAGCTCTGGTGGGAGAGCCTCGGCTTACTTCAACGCTTGAAAATCATGATCCTCGGTTGATGGAAACAGAAGCCTTCCAGCAACGGGAGGCACGCACCAGGGAACCCTGTTAGACCCGGTTCTGATCACTGGTCTAGTCTTCGCCGGCACGAACCCGGAAAAAGTCCATCAATTGACCGCAGTTGATGGGGGAACATATACTCCCTGCGCTGCCATTGCGTTTTTCATCCCATCCTTGCTAGGGACAGTGCTCATGGGTCTGCGACTGAAATTCAACCTGGTGCTTCTGCTGGTCTTTGGCGCCGGCATGGGCATGTCGGCGTACGTTTCGCACCGCCTGCTCGACGAGAACGCCAAGCAGGAGACGCTGCGCAATGCCGGCCTGATGATGGAGTCCGCGCTTTCGGTGCGCGGCTACACGGTCAGGCAGGTGAAGCCGCTTCTCGACTCCCAGTTGGAACAGACATTCCTGCCGCAGACGGTGCCTGCCTATGCCGCAACAGAGGTGTTCAGCAACCTGGCCGTGAAGTATCCGGACTTCACCTACAAGGAGGCGACGCTCAATCCTACCAATCCACGCGATCGTGCGGTGGAATGGGAGAGTGACCTGGTGCAGAAATTTCGCGCTGACGGCAGTGCCAGAGAACTTGCAGGCGAGCGAGAAACACCGACCGGCCGCATGCTCTACCTGGCACGGCCGATCACCATCACCGACCCTGCGTGTCTGATCTGCCACAGTGTTCCCGACGCGGCACCGGAATCGATGATCCGAATCTACGGCCCAAACAACGGCTTCGGCTGGAAACACCTGGAGACGGTCGGCGCCCAGGTGGTTTCAGTGCCGATGTCCGTGCCGCTGGCCAATGCGCAGCGCACCTTCAACAGCTTCATGCTCTCGCTCGGAGGCATCTTCCTGGCCACTTTCGTGGTCCTCAACATCATGTTGTCCATGCTCATCATCAGGCCCATTTCGAGCATGTCGGACGCCGCCGACAGGATCTCCACCGGCGACTTTTCCGTGCCGGAATTCCCGTCGCACACCGGGGACGAGATCGACGTGCTGGCGAACTCCTTCAACCGCATGCGCCGCAGCCTGCAAAAGGCCATCAAGCTGATCGAGAGTTGAGAGGGGAGCGAGCACGCCATGGCCATCCCTGATTTCATTGGCAAGTACGAGATCCGCCGCGAACTCGGCAAGGGTGCAATGGGCGCAGTTTACGAAGGTTTCGACCCGGTCATCAAACGTTCAGTGGCGATCAAGACGATTCTCGCAGGGTACCTGGCCAACGTTGAATCTGAGGCCGCAGTGGCACGCTTCAAGCAGGAGGCGCAGGCCGGAGGGAGACTGCAGCATCCGGGAATTGTCGGGGTATACGAATATGGAGAAGACGAAACAGGGGCCTATATCGTCATGGAGTACGTGCAGGGAAAGTTGTTGCGCCAGTGCATGCGCGAACGCGGCCGCTTTGAACCGATCGACGTATTCGAGGTGATGAAGCAACTGCTCGCAGCACTCGACTATTCGCATCAGCACGATGTCGTGCATCGTGACATCAAGCCGACCAACGTCATGGTACTGGGCGGGATGAAGATCAAGATCATGGACTTCGGGGTCGCCAAGATCGAGAACTCATCGCTCACGCAGGTGGGCACCGTGATTGGAACGCCGACGCACATCTCTCCCGAGCAATTGTTGGGCTTGCCGGCCGACCACCGTGCCGATCTGTGGTCGGCCGGGGTCATTCTCTACGAAATGCTGACCGGGCATGGGCCATTTCTCGCCGAGACCCCGGTCGCGGTCATGCACAAGGTCATGAACGTCGAGCCTACACCACCGTCGACAATCGTGCCTGCGCTGCCAGCGGTTTTCGACGCCCTGCTGACGCGCGCGCTGGCGAAGAAGCCTGACGGACGTTTTCAGAGCGCCCGCGAATTCAGCAATGCGTTATTGGCGGCCTTCATCCAGAGCAAGCCCATTGCCAGGACCCGTGGCAGCAGCAACGACAGCCTGCCGCCACCCGAACCGGTCGCCGGTGGCGCCAGGAGTGGCAGCGCCGGCACGAGATCTGCGGGCGCGTCAACACCGCTGCCGCTGCCCCAGGAGACGCTGGACGAAATCGAGTCCTCGCTGATCAGGTCGATCGGCCCGGTCGCCAAACACCTGGTGCGCAAGGGGGTGATCCAGGCCAGGAGCATCGAGGAATTCTGTTCCACCCTCGCCGAAAACATTCCCGAAGGCGCCGAACGTACCGACTTCCTGAAGCGTATCGAGCAATTGAAAAAGGCCACTCCCGCATCGATGCCGTCAAGGTCCACCAATCCGCCCGAACCGACATCGGTAACACCGGTGGTGGTTTTCGACCCTGCGACGCTTGCAGCGGCCGAGAAACGCCTCGCGCAGTACGTAGGACCGCTCGCTCGAGTGCTCATCAAGCGGGCAGCCAACGATTCTGGCAACGTCCAGGAACTCTACCGAAAGCTCTCCGAGCATATCGACTCCAAACCCGAGCGCGCTGCCTTTCTCAAGGGTTTCGTTTGACCAGTCAGCTGTACGGACCCGACGGGCGGGACTGGTGCTAAACTGACGCATCGCAAAATGGAGTCTGCCATGATTGTCATCGAACAACAGCCGAAGCGGGTCGAAGTCACGGTGTATGCGGAATTCACGCTTGCCGACTACAAGGAGTTCGAGAATGCCGTCAATTTCGCGATCCAGTTCGAGGGGCCGGTCGACCTGTGGTTCGATCTGCGCGAAATGGCCGACTTCACGCTCGACGTGGCCTGGGAAGATATCGTCTTTGCGCGTGCGCACGCCAACGACTTCAGCCGTATTGCCGTCCTGACGCATAGCCAGTGGGTAGCGTGGAGTGCCTGGTTGTCGCAGATTTTCGTTCATGCCGAGATGCGCGTTTTCGATGAGGAAGTCGAGGCACGTGCATGGCTGGCTGAAGAAGAGGGACTGGCGTGAGCTATACAACGCTGGTCAGCAGCTCCGTCCTTGCCGATCATCTCCGTGACCCCGGCTGGCGTGTCTTCGATTGCCGTCATCAACTGAGCGAACCGGCTGCAGGCCGTCGCGCCTACGCGCACGCTCACCTGCCGGGCGCCTTCTTCCTGCATCTCGACCAGGATCTGTCGGGACCTATGAATGGTCGCAACGGTCGTCACCCCTTGCCTGATCCACGCCTGCTGGCCGACAAGCTGGGAGCCGCGGGCGTCGCCATGGACACGCAGGTGGTCGCCTATGACGACGCCGGTGGCGCCTTTGCCAGCCGGCTGTGGTGGTTGCTGCGCTGGCTTGGCCATGATCGCGTTGCGGTTCTCGACGGTGGCATCGATCGCTGGCGGGCAGAGGGGCGGCCGCTGGTCACCGATATTCCGAATTCACCGCCGGTAGTGCTGGAAGTCGATCTGCGTGACGTGCTGACCAGCAGCGACGCGGTGCTCGACAGTCTTGGGCAGGGCGGCTTCTGCCTGATCGATGCACGTTCCCCTGACCGCTTTCGTGGCGAGAACGAAACCCTCGATCCGGTCGGCGGGCATATTCCCGGCGCGCGCAACCGCTTCTTCCGCGACAATCTCGACGCAGACGGCTGCTTTCGCCCGGCCGGTGAATTGCGCCGCGAGTTTCTGGCCCTGCTGGCCGGTTGTTCGCCAGCGCAGGCGGTGATGTCTTGCGGTTCCGGCGTCACCGCCTGTCACAACCTGCTGGCGATGGAAGTCGCCGGATTGCCGGGCGCGCGGCTCTATGCCGGCTCGTGGAGCGAGTGGTGCAGTGACCCGGCGCGGCCAGTGGCCTGTCAGGCTCCCGCAGTCTGACGGTCATGACTTTTCCAGAAATCTCGAAGTCATGGAAGTCATGAATACACGGTTTTCACATTAACAACAGATCGGCAGCGGCAGCAGCGATCTGGTCGAGCGACAGCGCACCGTCCGCCCGGTACCACTGGCTGCTCCAGTTGAGCATGCCGAAGAGCAACAGGCGTAGCGGCGCTGCCGAACTGCGCAGTTTGCCGATGGCTGCAAGTTCGTCAAGCGTTGCCTGCCACGTTTCCTGGTAGCGGTCAGTGACAGTGGCGATTTCGGCCCTCGCCGCGGCGTCGAGTGCGCGCGATTCGTAGAGCAGCATCGGCACTTGGCAATCGCCTTCGAGAAGATTCCCGAGATGGACGCGGATCATTACCCGCAGGCGCTGCGCGGGGTCGACAATGTCCTCGCTGGCTGCCTGCAGGCGCCGGTAGCCCGTCTCCAGGCCCGCGATCATCGCCGCCTTGAGCAGTTCCTGCTTGCTGCGGAAATGGTAGAAGGGGCTGCCTGAGCGCATGCCGACAGCCTCGGCAATGTCACGCGTGGTGGTCGCGTCAAAACCTTTCTCGACGAACAGGCGGGCCGCCGCTTGCAACAGTTCTTCGCGGCGGTTCGCTTCCAGCGTGCCTTGCCGTTTGCGGCCGGCCGGCATGGCGATCAGAGCGTCGCCGCCAGGCGCGTTCCCTGATCGATGGCGCGTTTGGCGTCGAGTTCGTTGGCGACATCGGCGCCGCCAATCAGCGACAGCGGTACATTGGCGGCGCGCAGACCGGTTTCGAGATCGCGGCGCGGTTCCTGACCGGCGCAGACGATCACATGCTCCACCGGCAGGCACTGCGGCTGTCCATCGGCGATGATGTGCAGGCCGGCATCGTCGATGCGCTCGTACGTCACTCCGGAGAGCATCTGTACGCCGCGCTTCTTGAGCAGGGTGCGGCGAATCCAGCCGGTAGTCCTGGCCAGCCCGTCGCCGACCTTACTGGCCTTGCGCTGCAGCAGCCAGACCTGGCGTCGTGTGGCTTCCGGGATCGGTGTCCGTAGGCCGCCGCGGTTGGTGAACTCGGGGTCGATCCCCCACTCGCCCTGGAAGCGCTCGAGTTCGTCGCGATCTTCGTCGGTGTGGGTCAGGAACTCGGCGACGTCGAAGCCGATGCCGCCGGCACCGATGATCGCCACGCGTTCGCCGGCGATGCGCAAGCCTTCAATCAGGTCAACATACGAGATCACCTTCTCGTGCCCGATACCGGGCAGCTCAGGCTGCCGCGGCACGATCCCGGTGGCGAGAACGACATGCTCGAAGCCGGCATCGGCCAGCTCGGAGGCTTCGCAGTGCTTGCCGAGTTCCAGGGTGACTCCCGCGTCCTGCAGGCGGTGATCGAAATAGCGCAGCGTCTCGCCGAACTCCTCCTTGCCAGGGATCCGGCGTGCCAGCCTGAACTGTCCGCCAATTTCCGCCGCTGCATCGAACAGAGTGACCCAATGGCCCCGTTCGGCAGCGGTCAGCGCGCAGGCCATTCCCGCCGGCCCGGCGCCGACAACGGCGATCCGCTTGGGCGCCGCAGTCTTCTCGATCAACAGTTCGGTTTCCCGGCAGGCCCGCGGATTGACCAGACACGAAGTCAACCGGCCGGCGAAAATCTCGTCGAGGCAGGCCTGGTTGCAGGCGATGCAGGTGTTGATCGTGTTGGCGCGCCCGGCGGCGGCTTTGTTAACGAATTCGGCATCGGCGAGGAAGGGGCGAGCCATCGAGACCATGTCGGCACAGCCGGACGCGATCACTTCCTCGGCGACTTCCGGCGTATTGATCCGATTGGTAGTGATCAACGGGATGTCCACTTCGCCCATCAGGCGCTTGGTGACCCACACGAAGGCCGCGCGCGGGACCATCGTGGCGATCGTCGGGATGCGCGCCTCATGCCAGCCGATCCCGGTGTTGATCAGCGTTGCCCCGGCGGACTCGATCGCCTTGGCCAGGGTAACGATCTCATCCCAGGTGCTGCCGCCTTCGACCAGGTCGAGCATCGACAGGCGGTAAATGATGATGAAGTTCGGCCCGGTTGCTGAGCGCACGCGCCGAACCGATTCGACGGCGAGACGGATGCGGTTCTCGAAACAGCCGCCCCAGCCGTCCTCGCGGAAGTTGGTCTGCTGGGCGATGAACTGGTTGATCAGGTAGCCTTCCGACCCCATCACCTCGACCCCGTCATAGCCGGCGAGTTGCGCGAGGCTGGCGCAGCGGGTGTAGTCCTTGAGTGTCCGCTCGATGTCCTCCTCGCTGAGTTCGCGCGGGCGGATCGGCGAGATCGGCGCCTGTATCGCCGACGGTGCGACGGCTCCGCGATGATAGGCGTAGCGGCCGGTGTGCAGGATCTGCAGGGCGATCTTGCCGCCTGCCTGGTGGACGGCGGTAGTGACCTGCCGGTGCTGCTCAGCCTGCGTCTCGTTTTCGAGCACCGCCGCGCCGGGCATCACCACCCCGTCCTGATTGGGCGCGATGCCGCCGGTCACGATCAGCCCGACGCCCCCACGCGCGCGCTCGGCATAGAAGGCGGCGAGACGGGCAAAGCCTTGCGGGGCTTCTTCGAGGCCGGTATGCATCGAGCCCATCAGGATGCGATTCTTCAGCGTCGTAAAGCCGAGGTCGAGCGGAGCAAGCAGGTGGGGATAAGGGGAATGGAACATTCGGTAAGTCTCCTGGAACGGGTTGGGCGTGGCACAATTGATTAAATATTAAGCAAGCAATCGCTTGTTGGATTATCAAGGATTGGCAGCCTGGACGCAAGTGCGGAGTCCGCAGAACGGCAAGGATCATTGCATTCCCGCTCCCGTGGTCCGGCACCGAGCGTGTTGTCCTGAGCCACCAGCCCGCCACCGTGGTAAGCCGATCGCATCAAGTTACGGGCAAAGGCGAGACAAGGCAGGCAGGCGTCTGGTGCTCTGGAAAATCTGCCCGGCTTCCTGAAATGGCGAGCGGGTGGCGACGCCGGGCGCGGAATGCACTACCATCTCGGCCATGCGTATTCTCATCGTCGACGACGAATCTGCGATTTCCGATACCCTGGCCTATGCTCTGCAAGCCGACGGGTTCGCCAGCGATTGCTGCACCCTCGGCGCCGAAGCGCTGGCCCGGCTGGATGCCGGCGATCACGACCTGGTCGTCCTCGATGTCGGGCTGCCGGACATGAGCGGCTTTGACGTCTGTCGTGTCCTGCGGCGGCGCTCGGACGTGCCGGTGATTTTTCTCACCGCCCGCTCCGACGAGGTGGACCGCATCGTCGGTCTGGAACTCGGCGCCGACGATTATGTGGCCAAACCCTTCAGCCCCCGCGAAGTGGTTTCCCGTGTCCGCGCCATTTTGCGTCGCACCCGGCCAGAGTGGCCCGCAGGTTCCCCAGCGATCACCGCGCCGGTACGGTTTACGGTCGATGGCGATGGCATGCGCATCGCCTACCACGGTATCTGGCTCGATCTGACACGCTACGAGTATCTTCTGCTGGCCTTGTTGCTGACACGGCCGGGGCGCATTCTGAGTCGCGGCCAGATCATGGAAAACGTCTGGCAGGATTGCGGTGAAAGCCTGGAGCGCACCGTCGATACCCACATCAAGACCCTGCGCAACAAGTTGCGGGCGGTGCGGGTCGACGAGGAGCCGATCCGGACCCACCGCGGTCTGGGCTACAGCATCGCCGTTCGCTAGGCCGGTCGCCGATGAACATTTCCGTTCGCTTGTTCATCGGCTATTTCCTGGTCGTCGGTCTGGCGGCGTGGTTCGTGCTCAACATTTTCATGCGCGAGGCCGAACCGGGAATCCGACAGGCCACCGAGGAAACCCTGGTCGATACGGCGCATGTCCTCGCCGAACTGGCCGCGCCGGATCTCGCCAGCGGCAGGATGGCCGATGGCGAGTTCGCCAGTGCCCTGGCGGCGGCACGCCAACGTTCGCCGCAAGCAAGCATCTGGGGCGTACGGAAGGACAGCATCGACTTTCGCGTATACATCACCGACGACCTGGGGCGGGTGGTCTTTGACTCCGAAGGTCTGGCCCTGGGCGCAGATTATTCGCAATGGCGCGACGTGGCGCGCGTGCTGAAGGGCGAATATGGCGCCCGCAGCACGCGCGCACAAGCCGACGACGCCAGCTCGTCGGTGATGTACGTGGCCGCACCGATCCGTCACCAGGGGCGGCTGCTCGGCGTGCTCTCGGTGGCCAAGCCGCTATCCAGCGTCCTGCCCTACGTCGGCCACGCCGAGCAGCGCGTGAAACGAGCCGGCTATATCCTGCTGGCCGCTTCGGCACTGATCGGGGTGGTATTCTCGGCCTGGCTGAGCTGGTCGATCAACCGCTTACGGATTTACGCCCGCGACGTCTCCGAAGGCCGCCAGGCCGACCCGCCGACCTCTGGCGGCCGTCAGTTCTCCGAACTGGCACGCGCGCTGGCGCTGATGCGCGAACGCCTTGAAGGCAAGCAATACGTCGAACGTTACGTTCAGAACTTGGCGCATGAAATGAAGAGCCCGCTTTCGGCGATCATCGGCGCCGCCGAAATCCTCGAAGGCCGCCCTGCCGACGACGATCGGCGGCGTTTTGCGCTCAGTGTCGGCGAGCAGGCGCGCCGACTGCAGGGGATCATCGAACGAATGCTGATGCTGGCGCGGGTCGAGCAACTGCAGGCGCCGGAAGACGCAGTCCCGGTTGACCTCAACGAGCTGCTGCAGCGTTGCGTCGACGAGCGGAGTCTGCCGCTGCAGGCCCGACGGCTGAGCTGCTCGTTCGCCATCGGCGAGTCGCTCGGCGTGCGTGGCGACCCTTTCCTGTTACAGCAGGCACTACTCAACCTGCTCGACAACGCGATCGCCTTTTCGCTGACCGGAGGAAACATCGAAATCGCCCTGCAGCGTCGCGATCAACACGCCGAGGTAACGGTTCGCGATCATGGCAGTGGCGCTCCGGACTACGCCCTGCCGCAGGTCTTCGACCGTTTCTACTCGCTGGCGAGCCCCGCCAGCGGCCAGAAGAGTTCGGGCCTGGGGCTCGCGCTGGTACGCGAAGTCGCGCGCCTGCACGGCGGTGAAGCCGATTTCGGCAACCATCCCGAGGGCGGTGCCGTGGCCCGCCTGCTGCTGCCGTCGGCCTGACTTCACCCTCGATTCACAGGGCCGCATCGGCCTGTATTGCCCTGATCGGGACCTATCTGGCCGGCACGCTCGCTGATCGCCGCCAGGGCTATACCTTCGCGGCGGCGCTGGCCGGTCTCTATGGCATCCTGCTCTCCTAGGACAACTCGCTGCTGATGGGCAGCGTGCTGCACTTTCTGGCACCTGGCGCGATCATGCTGGCAACGCGGCGCATCGACTGGTACCGGATCGGCCCGGCGCTCGCTGCCCGGCCGAGCGAATGAGCCCTCGTCATGCTCCGGTCCCTGTTTCGATGCTGTCGTACTGCCCTGGCCTGGGCGACGCTGCTTGCCTTGCTGAGCATTGCCTGGAACCTCAAGCATCCGCCGCTATATAAGTTGCGCGCCGGTGAAGCGACGCTTCTGCTGGCTGACGCGGCGAAACCTGCGGGTGGACAATGTCGCCACTCTCGCCGCCGGGATCGCCAGGCTTCGAAGGGCCTGCGGTTGACGAGCTAGCCGGTGAGGACGTTTTATGAAAAACCTGGCCCCGAGCTGCCGCTGGTCTCGGCTGCGTACGAGGCGTTGTGCAACGCGCACCCGTGATGGATCGTCTGCGAGGGGACTACGGCGACCGCCACGGGCGGGCAGGCGCAAGCGACGATCTTCCCCTGCGGCCTCCTTGCCTCCGGCAACTGCAAACTACTGCTGCGCAGCATACAGGACGAGCACGAGGTGCAGTGTATTGTGACTTCAGAAACTTGAGCGGCTGGAACTTGCGGAGGCCACGCCATTCATCCAACACCCGGAGTTCAGCGTCGCGCGACGAGCTGTATGTGCTGCTCGTCGCGCATATTTCTTCCACTGCTGAGTGAATCGTGGCGGCCGTGGCCGCTGCTGCTGCACGGCAGTAGCAGGGCTGTAACAATGCCTTCCGGTGACCCCGGGAAGACAGCAGTGGCCGGCACAAGCCGCGCTTCTCAGAGCATTACCCCAGGCATGGCGTGAGCGGCGGCGGGTCGGCACCGAGCGACAAACGAGCCAGCGCGGGCACGCAGTGCTACCATTGCCAATCCCTTCACTGTTCCACCAATGATGACCCGAAAAACCAGGCGACAGGTCACTGCACCGGTGTCGGCAGCCACCGTCGTGAAGGCTTCCGAGGCTGCCTCACCGGGTGCTCAGGCGTCGCAGAAGCACAGAACCCTGCTGGCCGTAGGCTCGCTGCTGCTCCTGGCCCTCGTGATCGGCAGCGTGCTTTACTCGATGCGCGGCCGGTTTGCGGACTCGCCGGCCGACACTACAGCAATGGGTATCCCTGAAGAAGGCAGGCAATCGAGCTACGTCGGAGCCGCTGTCTGCAGAACCTGCCACGAAGCCGAATACCGGGCGTGGTCCGGATCGAATCACGATCGAGCGATGCAGGCAACGAGTCCGGACACGGTCCTTGGCGATTTCGCTGACGCGAGGTTCCGTCAGCATGGCGTCGAATCCCGCTTTTACCGGCGTGGCGACCGCTTCTTCGTGCGTACGGACGGTCCAGACGGCAAGCTTGCCGACTACGAGATCAGCTACACCTTCGGTGTCTACCCCCTGCAGCAGTATCTGATCGCGTTTCCCGGCGGCCGCTACCAGGCACTGTCGATCGCCTGGGATTCGCGCCCGAAAGCACAGGGCGGACAACGCTGGTTCCACCTGCAACCCGATCGCCGGGTTGACCATAAGGATCCGCTGCACTGGAGCGGAAACTACCAGAATTGGGCCCTGCAGTGCGCCGAATGCCACTCGACCGGCCTGCGTAAGGGCTACGATAAAACCAGCAACACATATCACACTACCTACAGCGAAATCAGCGTTGCCTGCGAGGCCTGTCATGGTCAGGGTTCGAGGCACGTGGAGTGGGCTAACAGGGTACGACCACCCTATCCGGCGCAGGGCGACATCGGGCTCTCGCGGCTCGGCAGCAATTGGAACGAGGCATGGAAGTTTCCGGCTGATGGCGCCCGCGTTGCCATGCGCGGAAACCCTGCCGACCCTGCCGGAATGAACGTCTGCGCCCCGTGCCACGCACGTCGTTCGACCTTGAGCGAGGAGCGAAAGCCGGGAGCGGTGCTTGAAGACAGCCACCGGCTGGCAATGCTCACCGCCCCCAATTACCATGCCGATGGCCAGCAGCGTGAGGAAGTCTATGTATGGGCTTCCTTCCTGCAGAGCAAAATGTGGCAGAGCGGTGTCACCTGCATGGACTGCCACGATCCGCACTCGCTGCAGACCCGTGCTGCGGGCAATGCCCTCTGCAATCGCTGCCACAATGACACGGTGTATGACGTACCGGGACACCACCGGCACCTGAGCGGCAGCAAGGGTGCGCAATGCATCAACTGCCACATGCCAACGCAGAACTACATGGTGATCCACGCCCGGCAGGACCACAGCCTGCGCGTTCCTCGCCCCGACCTCTCGCTCTCGCTGGGGACGCCGAATGCCTGCAACCAGTGCCACCGCGACCGCAAGCCGGAGTGGGCAGCTAGTGCCATGGATCGATGGTACGGCACGAGCTGGCGTGATCGCTCGAGCTACGGACCGACCCTGCATGCAGGAGCAACGCGCGGCGTACTGGCGCTGCCCGACCTTCTCGACCTCGCGCGCAACACCGTGGCACCGGGCATCATCCGGGCAACTGCAGCAACCCTTGCCCAGTCGCACGCCACTCCGGCAACGCTGCAGACGGCGCGCCAGCTGCTCACGGACCCGGATCCTCTTGTTCGTATCGCTGCGCTCGGTCTGCTCGCTCCGGCACCGCCCCAGATCCGCATCCAGACCGCAGCGCCGCTGCTCTCGGACCCGTTACGCGGCGTCCGCATAGAGGCGGCCCGCATCCTCGCAGACATCCCCGCCGACCGCCTCGGCGCCGAGCGACAGGCAGCACAGGCCGCGGCGATGCAGGAATACCAGGTCGCACTCGACCTGGAGGCCGACTGGCCGTCAGGTCGGCTCAACCTCGGCATCCTGCGTTTGCGGCAGGGGCGCAGCGATGAGGCGGTGGCAGCCTTCGAACAGGCGATCGTGCTCGATCCACTGTTCGGACCGGCCTACGTCAACCTTGCCGACGCCCTGCGCCAGCTTGGCCGCGACGCCGAGGGGGAAGGCGTGCTACGGCGTGGACTCGCCCACATGCCGCGCAATGCTGACCTGCACCATGCGCTTGGATTGATGTTCGTACGCCAGGGCGACCAGCGGGCAGCGCTCAGGGAACTCTCCGAGGCCGCACGCCTTGCCCCGGACAATCCCCGCTTTCTTTACGTCGAAGCGATTGCCTTGCACAGTGCCGGTAGGCGGGGCGAAGCCCTGGCGCTGCTGCATCGCGCCAACCAACGACACCCCGGCAACATCGAAATTCTTGCCGCCCTGACTGCTCTCCAGTAATTCGCTATTAAGAAGTGTGGTGCAGTTGATGCGTATTTCGCGGAACGTGACCGGTCGTTTCGCGTCATGGTGATCGGTGGAGAGATGCTGCATGGATAAGGTTGAATGTTACCTCAATCGGTCACGCTGTTGATGAAATGGCGGTCTCGCTTTCGCGAAATGGCGGTCACGGGAGCGAGAAATGGATGAGGGCCAGCCCTGTTACAGTGTAACGAAGGGTGCGTTGAGGGGGCGGTCAAGGGCGGGCGCAGCCCGGCGAAGCGAACCCTTGAGGGCCCCCTCAACGCGGATACACTCCAGGGCTTGGGGCTGGTTGCGGATTTTCGCAGCCTGCCCCCGAGCCCGTCGGGCGGCGAGGACTTCCCCGCCCTGGGGGGTTCGAGCATGTTCATACGCCCAAACATGGATCCTGGCTCAAGCTCATCGAGTGTGCATTCTCCAAAATGGCGCGCACTTTCTTCCGCCACATCCGTGTCGCATCCGTCGATGAACTCAAGTCTGGTATCCTCAAAGGCATAGATGAAATGAATCAGGCGCCCGTGGTCTTTCGGTGGAAGAAGTCCGATATGGGAGCCGCATGGTTTGTATTGATATTCGAGGAACGATCTACTGGCCGTCCGAAACGCATCAAGAGTCATCGGGTATTCCGTGGAATCCAGAACATTACAAGGTTCATAAAAGTGCTTGACCGGAAATACAGTTTCTCCCCCCTTGCGGGGGAGGATGAGAGAGGGGGCAAAATCGCACCACAACGCCTTGAATTCAGGGCAGGTGACTATCATCCCCCACACCGGCACTCCCCCCACAAAGGGGGAGTGGGACTGATTCCAGAGGCGTTTTTAGATAATCTTTCAGCCCAGATCGGATCTTTTGGCGCGAGCCGCGCGCAACAAGGCCAGCGCTCCAGGGAAGTCGAAATTGCCCATCTGTCGCTCCAGTTTTGCCGCCTCGTTCCCCAAAACCGCCCGCAACAGCGCCGCAGATTCACGCAATACCGCGCTGGCCTGCATGTCGTCCACGGCCAGCAAGGCTTCGAGCCGGGCCAGTACCGCGCGAGCTTGCGGCCCATCCACCTCGACGGGCGGAACGTCTGCCGCTGCCGGCAATGCCGCCCGCAGCGCGGCGATCAAAGCGCGCTGTTCAACCTCCACCGCCGCGATCAGCCGGTCGATGTCCGCCGCCAGCCGGTCGCGAATCGCGCGATCCAATTCGGCGGCCAGCGCCTGGAGCGGCGTAGCGCCGAGCGTTCCTGCCACTCCCTTCAAGGAATGCGCGATGCGCCGAGCCGTATCCGAGTCGCCAGTCGTCAGCGCCGCACGTGCTTTTTCCATGTCGCGGTCGTGAGTCCCGGCGAAGGTGCCCAACAGCCGGACGTAGCTTTCGACTTGGCCGCACACGCTCTTCAACCCCAGGGTCGCGTCGAGGCCCGGTATTTCGGCGAGAGGGCGGAGTCGGGGATCGGATTGTGTCCTCCCGTCCCTCCCCTCTTCCACCAGGGGAGAGGGCGCGCGAGCGTCACTGCCGCTCTCCGTGGCTGGCTGGGGCAACCATTTCAAGAGGGCAGAATATAGCATGTCCGGGTCCACCGGCTTGCCGACGTGGTCATTCATGCCGGCTTCCAAACAGCGCTGGCGATCCTCGGCGAAAGCGTTGGCGGTCATCGCCAGGATGGGGACGCGCTCGCAGCCAGGCAGGGCGCGGATTGCCCGGGTTGCTTGCAGCCCGTCCAGCACCGGCATCTGCATGTCCATCAGGATCAGGGCATAGGCGGTCCGCCGCGCACACTCGACCGCCTCGGCGCCATTCTCCGCCAGATCCACCTCAAAACCCACATTCCGCAGCAGTGCCAGTGCTACCTCCTGGTTGATCGGGTGGTCTTCCACCAGCAAAAGATGGGCGCTGCGATAATGCCGCGCGAGGACTTGTTCGGCGGTGGAATCCAATACCATAGAGGTGGTCAACTCATTGCGTTCCGGCGGCTGGGCTGGACCGTCTCCCTTGCCGAGACGGACGACGAACCAGAAGGTACTGCCTCGGCCGAACTCGCTTTCCACGCCTAACTTGCCGTTCATCAATTGGACCAGCCGTCGGTTAATGGCCAGTCCCAGCCCAGTGCCGCCATACTGGCGGGTGGTGGAACTGTCCGCCTGCTCAAAGGCTTTGAACAGTCGCGCCTGATCCTCCAGCGCGATGCCGATGCCGGTGTCTTGTACCTCGAACCGTACCCGCCAGTCCGTGGCGGTCTCTTCCAGCGCTTTCGTCCGCAGCGTGATGGAGCCCCGTTCGGTGAACTTCGTCGCGTTGCCGGTGAAGTTGAGCAGGATCTGCCCCAGTCGCAACGGATCACCCCGCAGGCTGCCCGCCAGCGCTGGATCGATATCGGCCACAATCTTCAACCCTTTGGCTTGGATCTTGCCGCCGATCAGGGTGAAAACCCGACCGATGACCTGGTCGAGGGCGAAGTCGGATTGTTCGAGCTGGAGGCGGCCGGCCTCGATCTTGGAAATGTCCAGTATGTCGTTGATGACTTCCAGCAGGTGTTGGGCCGCATCCTCGATCTTGCCCAGTTGCGCCTGTTGCTGGAGATCGCGGGTGTTGAGCTGCGCCAGATGCGTCAACCCGACGATGGCGTTCAGCGGCGTGCGGATCTCGTGGCTCATGTTGGCCAGAAACGCGCTCTTGGCCCGGCTGGTTTGCTCCGCTGCATCCTTGGCAGCGGCCAGTGCCGCTTCGGCGCGGCGGCGCATCACGATGCGCCAGATGTCGTTGCCGATCAGTTGCAGCTCGTGCTCATCCGACGGGTCGTAGTCGGTTGGCTTGTTGCCGACGCCGAGCATGACTCGGACCTTGTCTCCTTCCACGATCGGCACGCTCAGGTGGCGGATCAGATGGGCGTGCCCCGCCGGGTAACCCCGGCGGTCAGGCAGGTTCTGGTAGTCGTTATGGACGACCGGGCGCCGCAACCGCGCCGCGTCGGCCCAAACCCCGGCCAGTGAAATCGGGTAGTGGCTCTCGTGGATGGCGGTGCAGTGCTTCAGGGTATCGGTCGACCAGGTATAAAGCTGGATGGTTTCCTGGTCGTCGTTGACGAAATGCAGGTAGCCGATCTCGCTGCCGGTGAGGCGTACGGCCGCTTCGATGCCGCGCTGCAACAGCTCGCGTTCGTCCATGTGATCGGCCTCCTGGCTCATCTCGAACATCGCCTTCAGCCGCAGGTCGCTGACTAGCAGTTGCCGGTTAGCCGCTTCCAGTTCCGTCGTGCGTTTGGCCACCAGTTCCTCCAGATGATGGCGGTACTGATCCAGTTCGGCGGCGACGAGCTTCTTTTCCGTGATGTCCTGCACGGTACCTATGGCGGACACGGCCGCGCCGGCGGCATCGCGGACGATCTCGGCGCGCTCGCGCACCCATAGCACTTCGCCGTCGACCACGATGCGGTGTTCGACGTCATAAGTCGCGCCGGCCAGGGCCGCGTCCCATTCCGCCAGCACCCGCGCCCGGTCTTCCTCGTGGATGCGGGCCACAAACCTATCGAGCGTGATCGGCGAATCGGGCGACAGGCCGAACATGCGATAGGTTTCCCGCGACCAGGTCAGATGGCCGCCGGCAATATCCAGATTCCAGCTACTGACTCGCGCGATCTCCTGCGCCTTGTTGAGAGAATTCTCACTCGCGCGCAGCGCCTCTTCCGTCGCCTTGCGATCGGTGATGTCGCGGCCTACCGACTGGAATTCGACGCAGCGACCTCGTTCGTCCAGCAACGGTACGTCCACCCACTGCAACCAGAGGACCTCTCCATCGCCGGACCGCGCTGGATGTTCGTAGCGCAGCTTGCGCGGGTTGGCGGCCAGTTCGTCGTAGCGGGCGACCACGGCTGCGCGGTCGGCTTCAAGGACGAACTCGAACCACCGGCGACCGATCAGGCTCTCGCCTGCAACAGCGAACAACTGTTGGTAAGCATGGTTCGCGAAGGTCAGCGTACTGTCGGGAAGCCAGCGGCATACGGCGTCATCCTGGCTTTCCACCATTGCCCGGTAGCGCTCCTCGCTACCGCGTAGCGCCGCTTCCATCGCCTTGCGTCCGGTGATGTCCAGAATCGCGCCAATGAGCCCCCCCACCCCACCGTCGGTATCGGAAAAGGTGGCCTTATGGAAAATCACGTCGTGGACGACCCCCCAGGTATCCTTGACCTGGGCTTCGTAGACCTGCAAACCTGTCCGCTGGAGAAGTTCGAGGTCCTGCGTGTGGTAGAGATTGGCCAATGCCCTCGGAGCAATCTCGAACACGGTTTTGCCGACGATCTCCTGTCGGTTCTTGCCGTAGAACTCCTCGAAGGCTCGGTTGCAGCCGAGGTAGCAGCCTGCCGAATCCTTGTAGAAAACCGGCATCGGGATAGCATCGAGCAGTGTCCCCAGAAATTCGCTAGTCGCCCGCAGCGCCGCTTCTGCCATCTTGCGTTCGGTGATGTCCTGAAAGGTGCCGGTCAGGTACGGTTCCGTGCCATGCTCCACCCGGCCGACGCAGCGCAGCTCCGCCCAGAAACGCCGGCCCGAAGCGGCGGTCATTTCGCATTCCATGACGAAGGGGGCGCCGCGCTCCCAGGCTTCCTGCAACTGCTCGCGAAGGCGGGGCAGGCACTCGGGCGCGTAATACCGCAGACCTTCCTCCAGTGTGACAAGCGGTTGGTCTAGCGGGTGTTCCACCAGGTGATACACTTCCTCGGTCCACATCAACGTGTCGGTGATCGGGTTGGCCTTCCAGCCGCCCACATGGGCGATGGCCTGGCTTTCCCGCAGGAACATGGTCGCATCCCGCAACGCCGTTTCGGCCCGCTTTTGTTCGGTGATGTCGTACCAAATGGCCGCAAAATAGTACCGGTTCCGGATCGTGATGACCCGATTTGAGGCACGCACGAAGCGGATTTCGCCATTCTTGTGACGATGGGCGACTTCGAAAGTACCGCCCCCTCGCTCGACAAGAACCCGTAACTGCTCGGCCATTTTCTCCGGCTTCCAGACTCCCTGAATGCCATCGAGCGTGAGTCCGGCGAACTCCTCGCGCGTGTAGCCGAGTCCGCAACAAGCCGCTTCATTGAATTCAATGAAGCACAACGTCTCGGTATCGATCAGCACGATACCATCCGTCGCCTGATTGATGATCGCGCTGTAGATTTCCTCCCTTTCCCGCAGTGCTTCGCGCGCCCGCTTCTGCTCGGTGATGTCGCGCGTGACGGTGACGAAGACGTTGCGCCCGCTGATGCAGGCGCCTCTGGCGCTCACCTCGGCCTCGTACAGCGTGCCATCCTTGCGGCGATGGCGAGCTTCGAAAGTGGTGTTGATCGAGAGGGGATCGGCGAACGCAGCGCGGATGTCCGCCTCGCTCATGTCCACTTCCACGTCCCAGGAATGAAGGCCGATCATGTCTTCTGGCGCGTAGCCCGTCATCTCGGCATAGCGTCGGTTGACCTCGATGAGTTGGTGGTCTTCGCTGAAAATGGCGATACCATCGCCGGAATTCTCGATCAGCGCTCGCCGCCATTCGGCTTCGTTGGCCAGCGCTAGCCGGCCCGCCTTCTCGATGCTGATGTCGCGCCAAACGGCTATGCAATAATCCCGACCGTGCAGGCGGATGGCCCGGACGCTGCTCTGGACATCGAGGACGTGGCCATCCTTGCAGCGATACCGGTTGTCGAAGCGGGCGCTGCCCGCCGCCCGCACCTGCGCCACATGCGCGCGCAACCGGGTTTCATCCCGGTCGACCTGAATATCCGCCAGCGAAAGTCCAAGCATTTCTTCGCGGCTGTAGCCCAGCATCCGGCAGACCGCGTCGTTGACCTCGGCGAAGCGCAAGGTTTCCACGTCTATCAGTTCGATGCTGTCTCCGGCCTGATCGACGATGGCGCGATAGAGTTCCTCGCGCTCGCTCAGCGCTTCCTGCATCGCCCGCGCCGCTGTGATGTCGCGGGCGATGCCGAGCACTCCGGTCAGTCGGCCGCCTGCGTCGCGCATGGGGGTCTTGATGGTTTCGAACAGGGCATGATGGCCATCGTCGGCAAAGGTAAGCCATTCTTCGTTGACGCGTGGCCCGCTGGCCGCGATAGCGGCCCAATCGTTCGCGCGAAAGAAATCGGCCAGTTCTGGATCGACGAAGTCGTAGTCGGTCTTGCCGACAATCTCCGCTTCGCTGGCTCCGTACAGGTGTTCGAAGGCTGGATTGCAAGCCAGATAAACCCCCTCGGGGTCCTTGAGCCAAACCAAATCGGGGATGGTTCTTACCAGCGTCTGGAGGCGGGTTCGGGCGTTTTCCAGGGCGCGCTGGGTCTTTTTTTGCTTGCTGACATCGAGGCCGACGCCGACCAGATAGGCGTTGCCGCCGGTGACGGTTCGGCGACCGGTGAAGCGGTAGGGAACCTCGCGGCCATCTGCCAATAGAAAATCTGCCTCGACCGACGCTTCGCCCTGAT
This sequence comes from Candidatus Accumulibacter cognatus, assembly GCF_000584975.1. NCBI lineage: Bacteria > Pseudomonadati > Pseudomonadota > Betaproteobacteria > Candidatus Accumulibacter > Candidatus Accumulibacter cognatus. The sequence continues at coordinate 38,222 of NZ_JDST02000032.1, forward strand.
CGAACGTCTCGCGAATGGCTTGCTGCACCCGGGGCTTCTCTTTCTCCGGAAAGAAATCCAGCGCTGCCATCCCGGCGATCATTTCGTCAGGGTAACCGGCGATGCGCAAAAAGTTGTTCCAGCGAATGAATCGACCGGCCTTGTCCAGCAGATAAAAAATACCCGGCAAACTGTCGATGAGGTCTTCGGAGAACCGTTTTTCGTCGCGGAGGGCCTCCTGCTGGCGGATCTGTTCTGTGATATCGCGCGACACGCCGATGATCGCTGGCCGGCCGTTCCATTGACCCATCACCACGCGGGTATCCACCAGCACTCGCCCGCCATCAATCTTGAGCAGGGGCAGCGAGCAAGTCGCGCGGGTTCCGGCCAGAATCTCGGCGACCATGCGCTGGGCCTCGTCGCGCGTCTCGGGCGGGTGAACGGCCCAGACAGGCTGGCCGAGCAGCGCGTCACCGTAGCCCAGACCGTCCGCCACCGCCGGGTTGTAGTGCAGGATGCGGCCGTCCAGGTCGAGGACGAACAGATAATCGTTGATGGCGCCGAACAACCCGGCCAGATTTTGCCGCTGGTTGGCGGTTTCCTCCTGGGCCAACAGCCGCTCCAGGGCTTGGGTGAAGTGGCGCGCGAGCGTTTCCAGGGCAGTCACGGTCAACCGCCCGACCACCCCGACTTGCTTGCTGGCTAGGTTGAGACAGGCAATGGGTTCGCCGCCGACATGGATCGGCAACACCACAAGCGAGCAGATGCCCTCTTCGATCAGCTCAGGTTCGCGAACCAGCCGGGAATCGGTGCAATGGCCCCGGACGGATGCGCAACTGCATCGCAGTCGGCCTTGGCGGATCATGTCCGCCTGGGGGGAATCCACCGCCAGGTAACCGACCTGGGCGAAAAACACTGCGGACAAGCCCCGCCGGGCCACCAACCGATAGCCGCCGTCCGGCTCGCGCCAGTAGACCCCCCCGCCGTCCAGTTCCGGCAAATGCAGCGCGCTGTCCAAAATGGCTTCCAGCAACATCTCCCGGTTCGGCCCCTCGGCCAGAATCCCGGAAAACTCATGCTGCGTCTGCAACAGCAGTTCGGCGTGCTTGCGCTCGGAAATGTCGGTCAGGGTGCCCACGGTCAGCAGCGGCCGACCCGCTACGTCCCATCGCACGACTCCGCCTCGCGTGCAAACCCAAATCCATCGGCCGTCCGCCGCGCGCAGGCGATATTCGGCTTCGTGCCGCGGATTGCCGGCTGCCCGCAGCGCCGCCTCGACGTGCACCTGCACGTCCGGAAGGTCATCCGGATGGATCAGGTCGAGCCAGGCTGCCAAGCAGGTTGGAATCTGCTCCAAGCCGTAGCCCAACAAGACGCACAGGTAGGGATTGCAGACGCAGGAATCGGTGACGTGGTCGTATTCCCATATGCCGATGCCGACGGCGTCCAGTACCAGATCCAGTTGAGATTGCAACCTCGAGGGCTCTGCATTAGGCGTTTCCCGCGAAACAGCGGCGTCGGGAAGGTGAGGATCGCTCAAAGCATTCATATGGGCGCTCGGTCTATCGAGGTTGACAGACCAGAATCAGGCAAAGATGTGAGTAATATCTTCCATAAAGACAAATAATCGGCTTTCCGGCATCAAACCATGTAGGTCATTGTACACAATACACATATTGGTCTTGCTCTTGATCTTGGCGGTACGCTGTCGATTCAGTCGGTGGTCTTGACCAGAACCGTGGCCAGATTGGCCTTCAGCGCTTCGTCGCTGTCCCTGTAACGGTCGGCGATGGCGCGGAACTCGTCGCCGCAAGCCAGAAAGGAGTCCACCACATCCGGGTCGAAACGCCGGCCGCGCTCCGCCAGGATGATGGCCCGGGCCTGGGCATGAGGCATGGGCGGCTTGTAGACGCGCCGGGTGATCAGCGCGTCGAAGACATCGGCCAGCGCCATCAGACGAGCCGAGAAGGGAATCGCGTCCCCGGCCAGTCCTTCGGGATAGCCGCCACCATCCCATCGCTCGTGGTGGTAATGTGCGATTTCCTTTGCCAGCACCAGAAATTCGACCGGATGTTCGGCATCGCGCTCCGCCTGCTCGATGGCCTCGCTGCCGAGCTTGGTGTGGGTCTTCATGATGACCCACTCCTCCGGGCTGAGCTTGCCGGGCTTGAGCAGGATGTGGTCGGGAATGCCGACCTTGCCGATGTCGTGCAGCGGTGCCGACTTGGCCAGGAGTTGAATGTTGTGGTCGGTCAGGAAGGCAGCAAAGCGCGGATGGCCTCGCAAGCCCATGGCCAGAATCCGCACGTACTCCTGGGTGCGACGCAGATGGTTGCCGGTCTCCGGATCGCGCGTTTCCGCCAACCGCGCCAAGGCGTGAATGCTGATGTCCTGGATCAGCTGGTTCTCGGCCATGCGCCGGGCTATCTCGGTTTCGAGAAAGGTATTCTGATCGCGCAGCCAGTCGCGCGCCCGTTTCAGTTCCAGTTGGGTATGGACCCGGGCCAGTACGATGGCAGGTCGCAGGGGTTTGGTGATGTAATCGAGAGCCCCGAGTTCCAAACCGTATTGTTCGTTGATGGCCGTATCCAGCGCCGTCACGAAAATGACCGGAATATCGCGCGTTCGCGGGTCTTCGCGCAGGTGGGCGAAAACGACGTAGCCGTCCATGTCCGGCATCATGACATCGAGCAGAATCAGGTCCGGTTTCGGATCCGAGGCTGCGATCCGTAGGGCGCTTTGCCCCGAGTTCGCCGCCCGGACCCGATAGGTTGATTGCAGGAGTTCACCCAAAATCGTGAGATTTTCCGGTGTGTCGTCAACAATCAGAAGGGTCGCTTTCTCTCCATCCAGCGACAAGGTTTTCGAGTTCACGATCCGCTACCCAAGGTTGTAGGAATTTATTCATTATCACGCAGAAATCCTTGCACCCGGAAACAAATCGATGCGGTTGCCACGGAGATTGATTACTCAAATGTCCTGAGTTGTCGCCCAAGGTGATGGGGGGTGCCTCAAAATAAAACTTGCAATCGGCTTTGTCCACGAAGACCTCTTCCAGATAAACAAAGACCACGGCTCACGGAATTTCTCAGTGTTGCGCAAGTTCGCCCTGCCGGCCTTGCGCAACAACCAACGTCACCCCGACCGTCACCCGGAGGGTTGAACATTTGTTGAGCGGCTGTGAGGCCGGGCTAGTTTTTATGATATATATGTAAGTAATCACCATGCCTGACTGCCTCCCCGTCACGCCAACGCCGACATTTGCGGCGGACGGTGAAGAGCCCCGTGATGGTGCCGTCGCCCGCTCTCCGTAGGCGATGTTAAACGAGCCATCGCGCCGAATACCTGCAGCAAGAATCCACGATGTGCCCGCGCGTCAAAGGCCACACCGCGCGTAGCGGCGCTGGCCAGACGATCCCTGCTGACCCGTTGCGCAGGGCATCAGACGACGATGCCCAGGGCCGCGAGGGCTGCTAGGTCGTACACGGCGCCAAGCGCTCCGGTCAGATCAAGTTCGACGTAGCCACTACCCGCGCTGGCGCTCGTGCCGGCGACCTCGCCGGTGCGGTTCAATGCATCGCCAGTCGCCTGGAGCAAGTGCAACGCCTCATTACTACTGAGTTCGTGGCCATAGCTTGCGTAGAATTCGCTCTTCACTTCGGCAATGGCCCCGGCGACGAGTGGCGCGCTGAAGCTGGTGCCGGAGACGACGCTCCCCATATAGGCAATGTCCATACCATCGGCCACGAGATCGGTCAGATCGGCGTCGCGATTGGAGAAGCTGGCAAAGGTGCCCTCGCCATCCGAAGCCGATACGCAAATCACGTTGCTATCGGAAGCCAGCGCGCTGACTCCGCTGCGAGCTCCCGAATTTCCTGCGGCGACGACGACCGCGACGTCGAGGTTGCTGAGCGTTTCGAACTCGTCGGACAGGCTGGTGACCGTTTCCCGGCTGACGACCGAACTTGCCCCGAAGCTCAGGTTGACCGCCGCGATGTTCAACTGCTGCGCATACTTGGCGACCCAATCGAGTGCTGCGTCCGCAGCTGCCAGGCTGATCGTGCCCGAGCCGTCGGCAGCTACCTTGAGCATCACGATGTTGGCTTCGCTGTCGGCGGCAAGAACCTGGGAAGCAACGATCGAACCGTGGGTTTCCGTCGTCGCCGCGCTGCTGTCGTGCGCGTAGAAATCGTACTGGTAAATCAGATTGTCGATCGCCGAGCTGACACCCGTATCGAGAATCACCACGGTCTGCTTGTCCGCTGAGACCCTCACTCCATCGGGCAGACTTGGCAGCGCCGCTGACGCGGACGACCCACTGCGGGAGAGATCCGGACGTGAGGCAAGCGTGTACCCGGCCAGGATCGTGCCTGCCCGCTGGATGGATATATCATGAGAGCTGTCGAATGCCGGATCGGCCGGATTGTACAGGGAGTACCCGAATGAGCCGGCAACGAATCGGCAATCCTGTGCTCCGAATGACGGCGACCACCCATTATCACCACTGTTTTCTGCGCCAATCACTACGGCCACGCTGCTTTTGGCGGCGATGGCCTCTGTGGTGCCGGCTTCGATGGCCAACCCGGATGTCGCCGGATCCGCCATGCCGCGCAGAAGACCTTGTGCCTGTTGAGCGCGTGCTGTGCTAATGCCTGACTGAGGGCTCATCTTCAAACTCCAGAAGTAAACGGTATTCTTGCCCGAAGAGGCGGGCATCTGCTCCCGATTAGCAAGACGGGTTCCCACGCGCGCAGCTTGCGCATCGGCGCGGGGGAACCGTTTGCTCTCCTCGCCCGCTTGTGGGAGGGGGAGGGCAGGCGAGAGGAGGAAACGATTCGGGAGCGAGGATCGTCGGCGGCATAGCTGGCGTTCGCGAGAACGTCGAAATGCAACGTCGGGCAAACGCACCCGTGCCGCTCTGCGGACATGTCGCAAAGGACGGCGCTGATGCCGAACCGGCTCGCGTCATCCACTTGCTGCGTGCGCTTGTGCCCGCGCATGATGCGTCCTTCCCTCGCCGCCACCTCAACCCACGATCGAATCGGCCGCGCTGAGGTATTCCTGAACGCCGACCAGGTTCAGGCGATCGGCCGCGGTGTCGACATACACCCCGCTGCTCTCGCCGCGCGCAATCCCTGTCCAGATGCCATCGCCGTTGTCGTCGCGCAAGATTTCGAAGTGGTAATCGCCATCGCTGTCCTGGACAGTTTTCACGACGTAGGTCTCACCGTCCAGTGTCAGGTGCTGATATACCTCCTCGGTGCTGTCGATGGTCTCGCTACTCCACTGTCCGTGGTGCAGTCTTTGATCGGTCAGCACGCTGCCGTCATCGGCGAAGGTGAACTGGTGCTGCGGCAGACGTGGTGTGGCGGTCGTCGCCACGTGCAGGTCGAAATCCTCGACATACTTTCCATCGCCGTCGCTATCCGAGTAGATGCGCACATCCGAAGAGCGGGTGGCGGTTCTCGTCTGCTCGACGGAAAGTACTGCCTGTACTCCCAGGTCATTGATTCCGACGATGGTCTCGAAGATCGAGCCGGTAAGGTCAAGCACTTGCGTCGTCGAGTCGGTGACGCGGCTCATTCCCTCGACGGTTTGCAAGTCGTTGCTGAACGTGAAGGTATACAGCAGATCGTCGTCACAGAACGGCGGGTGCTCCCGGTTGCCCGGCGACGGTCTGTCGGTCTCGGCCGGCGTGATGCCGCTGGCGCTGGGGTCTCTCGGGGCTGAGAAGGGCTGAGGTCTTGGCATGGTGACTCCTGAGTTGGTTAGGGAGACAGCGTAAAGCCGGAAAGGTCCGGCGGGACAGGCCGCCGACGGTCTCTCGGCGGCAACGAAAGTGACGGGTGGGAGCCACAACAAGTACCGCACTCCGTGGAGTACATCGTCCAAATTCATGCGGGAAAAATTCCCACCCAACGCCGGCACTTTACGTGGGAAATTTTCCCATGTCAAGTCAACCTGCTTTGTGTCATACTTTGGGCTCCATGGAAGAGCATCCCGAAGAGCAGGCCCCTCCCACCGAGGGACTCGACGTCAGCCCGGCGCTGGTGCAGGCGCTGCGGCGGCTCCTGCGCCCGATCGTGCGCTTGCTGCTCGCCAGGCACATCACCTATCCCTACCTGATCCAGCTCTTGAAATCGTTGTTCATCGAGGTGGCCGTGCAAGACTTCCCGCTTTCCGGAAAGCGCCAGACCGACAGCCGGATCAGCCTGCTCACCGGCGTGCACCGCAAGGATGTCCGACGATTGCTCGGTGAGTCGCGCGCAGTGGCGACCTCGCCACCGGCCAATGTGTCGCTGGGTATACGCCTGGTCACGCGCTGGAGCCGGGATCCGGCGTACCTCGACGAAGCCGGATTGCCTCGCCTGCTGCCGCGACTGCCCCAGCCCGATGGCTCGCCCTCGTTCGAGCGGCTGGTCGGTGAGGAATCGAAGGACATCCGGGCGCGTGCAGTACTCGACGAATGGCTGCGCCTGGGCCTGGTTTCGATCGACGCCGCCGATTGCGTCTGCCTGCGCACGCCTGCCTTCGTTCCCGAGCATGGCTTTGAAGAGAAACTCTACTTCCTGGGACGCAACGCGCATGACCATCTGGCGGCGGCGACGCATAACGTCCTGGACGGAAAGCCGCCCTTCCTCGAGCGCAGCGTATTTGCCGGCGGTCTGAGCCCCGCTGCCGTCGATGAGCTGGCGGCGACTGCCGAGCGTTTGGGCATGGATACCCTGCAGGCGCTGGGACAGCGTGCCCGCGAGCTGCGGCAGGCAGCAGCGGTGGAGGGAGAACGGCGCAGAATGACCTTTGGCGTCTACTTCTTCAGCGAGGCGCAGGCCTGCGAGATCGCCGCAGTCGAGGAGGAGCGCTGACATGCACCGGTCCGGACGGCTTGCCGGCACCGTGTTTTCCGCCTTGCTGGCAGCGGTCATGGCCGTGCCCGCGCAGGCGAATCCCTGTGCCGACCAGCGTTGGTTGCCCGCTCCAATCGTCGAACTCGCTGTCTCCGGCGTACTGCCGGCACCTGTCGCTGCGGCGGCACCGCGCGTCAGCGGCGATGACGACGAGGTCGGCCTCGGTGGCACCGGCTTGCGCAGCGAGAACGGTGCGCAGCGGACGACGGTGCTGGCACGCCCGTCGAATGACGACGGCGAGGAAGGCATTGGCGGCACCGGCGTCAGTACGGGACACGGCGACAGCATCGGCCTCGTTGGCGTCGTCGCCGGCTTTGCGAGCATCTGTGTCAATGGCTGGGAGGTCCACTACGAGGACAGTACGCCGACACGCGTCGATGGTACGCCGTCTTCCACCAGCGTCCTGGCTCTCGGTCAGAGCATTTCGTTACGGGCGGTGTTGCGCGCCGGGGGCTACCATGCCACCGAGATTTCGGTTCTCCACGCCGTGCAGGGCCCGGTGCAGCAGCTCGATCCGGCTGCCGGCACGCTCGTCGTTCTTGGCCAGAACGTGCGTCTGGCAGGCGACGCGCAAGCAGGAATCGCGCTCGGCGATCACCTGTCGGTCAGCGGGAACCGCTTGTCGGACGGATCGATCGTCGCCTTGCGTATTGCGCGCGCGCCAGGCGATGCCCCCGCCAGCCTGATCGGCCCCGTCGCCAGCCTCGACGGGCAGAGTCTGCGCATCGGCCAGCTCACCGTTCACCTTCCACCGGGGAGTGGTTTGTCGAACCGTGTGCGCGTCGGCGAAGAAGTGTTGGTACAAGGAGTCTTGCGCACCGATACCCTGCTCGAGGCACAGAAAGTGCACCCGAATCCGCGCACCTCGTTTGCAGCGGACGTCGATCGACTGCAGATTCAAGGCCTGCTTCGACATCATCATGGCACGCAAATCGACATAGACGGTACGCGCATCGCGCTTCCCGCTGCCGATGGCGGCGAACTCCCGGTTGCCGGCAGCCGCGTCCAGGTCTCGGCGCGCTTCGGCAGCGACGACCGCCTGTTGGCAGAATCCTGGCGGGTCGAACGTCCGGTTGCCACCGACGACCCGGCTGCGCGGCGCAACCTGCGCGGCAATGCTTGGACGTCCGGACGAAGCCGCGGCGAAACGGTTCAGGAAGGCGGTGCCGATGTCCTGTCCACGCAGCAGCTGGAAGGGATCAGGCCCGCGGCGAGCGGCGGAGCGCCAAGTGCAAGTGAAGTCCCCCAGCTCCCAACAAACCCGGCCGAGCGCCTCGAAGCACAGCGGCCTCCACCAGGGCCGCCTGATTTGCTCCGCCCGGAGGGGGCTCGCCCCGACGTCCAGCGGCCCACGCTTCCGCGCCCGGAGATCGTCCGGCCCGAGAACATCCGCCCTGAGTCCCGCCCGGAGGTGTGGCGTCCCGACTTGCCGCGGCCACGGCGCTGAGAGCATGCAAACGAGTCATATCGCGCACGTGCAAGCGATCGAAGACCTCTGAGGAATCGACGAAACATGGGCGAGAGAGCAGCGTCGCGGTTTGAGCAGGAGACGGCTCTCCTGGCCAATCCGGCGTGCCGTGGGATGGCCGCCGGGAACGGACCGGTGCGACCCCAAGCGGACCACCCGTGCGGCGCAGCGATCAGGGTGCTGCGTCACTGCCACACCACGTACCACGGTGCGTGCGCTCTCGCGCTGCTGTTCGCCGCAACGCCCTTGCCCGCTGCGGACGGCTTGCAGCTTTCCACCGGATTCGACTACAACCGGGGCAAGTACGGTGGTGACAGCCCAATCGAAGTCGCCGCTACCGTCATACAGGGCCGTTTTGAACGAGGGCCGTATGTCTGGCAAGTGACACTACCGTATCTCGTCCTGCACGGGCCTGGGACCCTAGTCGGAGGCGGTGACTCGCTGGAAATCGTTCCGGCGGCAGGCACGCAACGCCATCGCGAGGCTGGTTTCGGTGACGTCGTCGTCAGCATGAACTATGCTGCCTTCTACGATGCGCAGAGCGGGTTCGCACTCGACGTCGGCGGAAGAATCAAACTGCCGACTGCAGACAGCGACCGTGGTCTGGGAACCGGGAAGAGCGATTTGGCGTTGCGCCTCCAGGCAATCCGCACCTGGGACCGGACTAGCTGGATGCTCGGAGTGGGCTACCAATGGACCGGCCGACCCAGTGGCACGGATTATCGCAACGTCGGACAGGCTTCGCTCGCTGCCGATCACCGCCTGAACGAGGACACCTCGCTGGGCGCCATCGTGGATTTCCGGCAGTCGGTGCAGCCTTCCCAGCCCGGCCAACGCGAGCTGACGCTCTACCTTGCGCATCGGCTCTCCCGCCAATGGAAGATCCAGACCTACGTTTACGGAGGCGCCAGTCAGTCCAGTCCTGACATCGGATTTGGCTCGATGCTGTCGGTTCAGTTCTGAGCCTGCAGAGCGCGGTACACCGCCGGTTGGCGGCAACAGATTGGCGCGACTTCATGAAGGAAGCGGCAACATGCCCAAAGAGACCCTGCCATCGAAACTTGCCCATGGCATTGCCCTGGAGCTGGGTTGACGTATCTGCGGCGCGCTTATCCGTGCGTGATCCTGACCACCCGGAGTTCATCGTGAACTCGAAGTAGTACTCGTCCAGGCGCATCACGTGCGGGCGGGATGGGTCGGGCTCATGGGCGTCGTAGATCACTGCCTTGCCGAGTTGGAGCGCATGAGCATCCATCACACGGAACGGCTGCAACCAGCCGGCCATGTCGCGCATGACCGTGTTCAGGCCGGGTCCGCTCCGTCCGAAGCGCGTCGAGAGCGAGGTGACGTGGTTCGCGCTCATGACCACTCGCCGGATTTTCTCCCCGCGACTCTGGGCCTGAAACTGCATGCGGGTCAGTCCGTGCGAGCGCCAACCGAAAACCTGTGCCCCCCAGAGATCGATTGCCCCATCAGGCACCTGTCGCCAGAAGGCATGGAGCGACAGCGGATCGTTGAGGTAGAGATCCCGGAAGATCTCGGGTGTCGGCCGCTGCGGGGACGCTGCGAGGTCCGTGGGATAGACTAGAAGAACGGCGATTGGCTTGTGCGTGGCCATTGGGCGACTCCGTGCATGGATCTGTAGAGACCAAAGTGTCGTCAGCGCAGCACACCTGGAAGCCCCGCGGTTGTTGCTCAGCCGCTTCGACAACGCGCGGAAGCCGTCGTCGCCGAGAGGTCGTTACTCTTCGCCTACGCGCGGGAGCACGCAGAGGCGCTTCGTCTCGCTGCTCACCGACAGCAGCCAGCGGCCTGCCGGTTCGAGGACCGGGCGTACCGAAACCTTTGCCAACAGCGACTCGATAGCCGGCGTTGGCGGTAATCGCCGGACAGGTTGCGTCAGCGCGCCGAGGGCGCTGGCGGTCGCCAGGCGCGCGCAGTCCGTCAGGCTCCAGCCGCGCAGGCTGCCGGCGACAAAGCCCGCCACCAGGGCATCACCGGCGCCGACCGTGCTGTGCACCGGCACCTCGGCAGGGGTGGCCTGCAGGCATTCCTCAGCGGTGACGAACAGCGCGCCTTTCTGCCCCATCGACACCACCACGCAGCCCAGGCCGGCAGCCAGCAGCGCGCGTGCTGCGCGGATCACCGTCGGCTCGTCACGCAGCGGCTCGCCTACCAGTTCTTCGAGTTCCGCGAGGTTGGGCTTGATCGCCCAGGGTCCGGCGGCGATGCCGTGGCGAAGCGCGTCGCCGCTGCTGTCGAGGAGAACGCGCTTGCCTGCCACCTTGAGCCGACGGATCAGGTCCGGGCAGAAAGCGGCAGGGACGCCAGCGGGAACGCTGCCGGAGAGGATAAAGCAGTCGTGATCGGGGAGCAGCGCGTCAATCGCCCGCGTCAGCGCTGCGAGGCAATCTGCAGAAGCGGCAGGGCCGGGAAAATTGATCTCGGTACCCTCCGCCGCCGTCTCGTCGAGGATCTTGATATTGACCCGCGTCTTCCCTGGGATGCGCACGAACGCATCGGTGATGCCCCTCTCTGCAAAGAGCTGCTCGAAGACCCCGGCGTTTTCCCGACCCAGCAGACCAGTGGCGGTGACGCGAAGACGCAGGTCGGCAAGAAAGGAGGCGACGTTCACCCCCTTGCCACCGGGGTCGCATTGCTCCGAAAGCACGCGGTTCAGGCGTCCGCTGGCGAAACCTCGAATCAGTACGCTGTGGTCGATGGCCGGATGGAGAGTAACGGTGGCGATCCCCACAGACGGGTTCAAGAGCCTTCCCTCCTGCCGCCTTACCACAGCGCGCACGGGTCTGCCGAGCAACGGGCTTCCCTTTGCCGTACGCTCAGCGCTGCCCGGCCCGCGTGTTGCACACGCGTTCTCAGAAGCAGCGGAACCAATCTGCGGCGCATCTGGTTTGCGGGCCACCCCAAGTTGGCTGCCACGATGGTGGTAGCGATGCAAAGAAGGGTCAAAGGGAAGACTAACGTCAGCTCGAAATAACGAAGCAAAAAATTAGCGTTAATGATGTGAAACGGATAAGAGCAAATGCTGTCTTGGCCGTTCGAGTGCGCGGCCTGATCGAGCACGTACACGGAGGCCTCATCATGGACGATCATACCGAGACTTACTGCCGGATGGACGACTTTTACAAAGCGTTCGAACCGGGATTCAACGCCCGACTGCTGAGCGATGGCCGCTGCCTTGGTCGAGGACAGGCAGCCTGTCTGTGCCGGAGTTGATGACGCTGGTGGTCCTGTTCCATCAGATTCGCTACCGATCTATCAGCGCTGTGTCGAGTGGCTGCCATACTGCGCGATAATCCTGGCCGCACTCCCGAGTTCGACAGAAATACGGCTAAGTCATTGTTTGTTCGCAATTCGTGGGTGCGGAATTGGCACTACAGGCGTCTGGCGGAGGGCTCGGGCAGGGCGATGGTCTGGAATAGCTCCTTCTGTTGAGGAGTCATGGCGGACAAGCCGGAGGCGGACTGGCGTTGGTGCAGCGTGATCTGGTGGTACTGGATCCGGCGAGCGATCTCCAGGGCGCGTTCCGGGGAAATGGGGCTGGCCTTGGCCTTCAGGCGCAGGCGCAGCACCCGGTAGAGCAGCAGCGCCAGGAAGCAGATCAAGGCATGCGCCCGGATGCGGTCGGGCAGGCGATGGAAGACCGGTGCGATTTCGATCTCGGACTTCAGAACCCGGAATCCCCGTTCGATGTCGGCCAGCGCCTTGTAGCGCGCCACGATCTCGGCTGGGGGAGACCCCGGGACATTGGAAACGAGGATGAGTTTGCCATCGATCAGCCGTGCGCGCTCCAGCGCACGCTCGTCGATCGCGTAGCTGAACACCTCTGAGGCAAGATCGACCTGGATGATGTTCGCCAGATGCGCATCAGCGACCGCCTTGTAGAAGCGGGCCGTCGTGCCGGGATCCGAGAGCTTCCTGCCCGGAGGGGTCCGGCCAGCGTCCTGAGCGTCGAGCTTCTCCGCCCATTGAGCGGCATCGGCCTCCAGCGCCGCGATGCGCTCATCGCGTACGCGACCCTGCTCGCTGGCCCTATCCGGGTGATGGGCGACGATCAGACGAAACCCCTGCCACTTCATCTCACCGAATACCTCTTTCGTTGCCGACTGGCAACTCTTCTCGTGGAAAGGGGCGAGCAGGCTATCAAAATCCCCGTAGCGCCGAGCCGGGACAGCCAGAATGAACTCCAGCGGCTGATCGCGAACCCGTAGCGCCCGGATGGCGTCGAGATGGTCCAGACTGAGCAGGCCGCGATCAGCGACCAGCACCACACGCCTGATCGGATAGCGCGCCAGCACTTTCTCGATCGTCGGCACCAGTGTCGTCGTCTCGCCGGTGTGACCGGCAAAGACCTCGTGATGAATCGGCAGACCTTCCGCCGTCTGGACCACCCCGAGCATCCCCTGGCGTATCGTCCCACCCTCCTTGGCACGGCCGAAGTGCCGCAAGTCCTTGGATTCATCGCTCCCCCTTCGGCACGGATCGTCGTCAGGTCGTAGAAGACGATCGCCAATTCCTGATCGATCAACGGCCGCAGGAGACCTGCCAAGGCGTCGTCCACCCGGTCGGCGCCCTCTGTCAGCGTATCCATCGTGCGCAGCAGGTGATGGTGATTCACCGACTCGGCACTGACATCGGGAACGCGCGTACCCTCCAGCCGACGCAGGATGCCCAGCTTGGATTCCGGATCACACAGCCGGTTGAACACCCTCACCCGCAACAGGCGTTCGGCGTCGAACGGGTGGCGGTTGCGCAGCAACCGGCGAAAGGCATCGGCAAAGCCCAGTTCCTTCCACAAGGCGGTCAGCAGCCAGGTATCGCCGACCGACAACGCCGGTGCAAACGCGACCTCGCCGGTTCCCTCCTCAAGGGAGGGCTTGCCCGCCGCGCGCAGCAGACCGTTGAGCAGCGAGTCCGCCTCGCCGGAACGCACGGATTCGAGGCGCCCCAAGGTAAGGATGACCCGCTGCCGCGGCACCCCGGCGGTGTCCCGGTAGGACTCGACGAGCTTGACGTACTGGCGCGGGCCGGAGGTGGTGGTCTTCACGAACATGTCGCTACTGTATTCCAATAGCGCCATGATCAAAATAATCTTCTGTAACTACTCAGGTCAAAATGTTATGTAAGAACAATTGGTTAGAAACGGGCGAACAATAGCATAAACTTGCAACCACTTGATTCTAAAGCAATCCCATTCGTAATTATGTTGTTTGAATACTCGCAACATATTGATTTTTAACAAGATGCAGTACCTGAGTAGTTACAATCTTCTAGCAGCCTGTCGGACT